>NZ_AKJL01000106.1 GCF_000282355.1 Pseudomonas sp. GM49 | reverse complement strand
GAGGCGGGTGCGGGCCAGCGGGTCGCCGGTTTCGCCGAGCAAACGCACCGCGGCGAGGCGCACGGCCGGGTCAGCGTCCACCAATTGCAGATTGGCCAGGGCAAGGCTGAGGGCGGCGTGAACGCTCTCGTCCTTCTCGCCCGCCAGTTGCTGGTCGAGGAATTTCAACTGTGCCGGCCTGGCGCTTTTCTGCAATTGCTGCGCGGCGGCCAGACGGGTTTTGGCGTCGGCAGCGAGCAATTGATGGCTGGCCAGGGCCGTGTCGATCAGACCCCGCAGGCGGTTGTTCAGGCGCAGGGTTTTCGGTTGGCCGTCGATGGTCAACTCGCCTTGTTGCAGGGCGTTGATCAGCTCGATGCGGGCCGGATCGGGCTGCGCGGCCCAGGCTTCCAGAAGTTTTGCCTGCTGCACGGGATTGGCGGCGACGAAGTCGTCGGCGTCACCGGCGTGGGCGGCCATCGGCAGCAACAGTGTGATGGCGAGAATGAAGCGGTAAAGGGCGGTGGGCATGTCTTTGGCCTTACGCGATCAATGTGGGAGCGAGCTTGCTCGCGATAGCGGACTGACATTCACCATCAATATCGACTGTCATGGCCCCATCGCGAGCAAGCTCGCTCCCACAGGGAGTTGTGTTGGGCCTGAACAATCGTCAGGCCCAATGGCTTAGTTGCTCTTCACCGCATACTCCGGCTTCTTGTCGTTGCCCGGGATGAACGGGCTCCACGGCTGGGCGCGGATCGGCCCTTCGGTCTGCCATACCACGTTGAACTGACCGTCAGACTGGATCTCGCCGATCATCACTGGCTTGTGCAGGTGGTGATTGGTCTTGTCCATGGTCAGCGTATAGCCGGACGGTGCGGCAAAGGTCTGGCCGGCCAGGGCTTCGCGGACTTTGTCGACGTCGGTGGACTTGGCTTTTTCCGCGGCTTGGGCCCACATGTGGATGCCGACGTAGGTGGCCTCCATCGGGTCGTTGGTCACCGCTTTGTCTGCGCCCGGCAGGTTGTGTTTCTTCGCGTAGGCCTTCCAGTCATCGACGAACTTCTTGTTCACCGGGTTCTCGACCGATTCGAAGTAGTTCCACGCCGCCAGGTTACCCACCAGCGGTTTGGTGTCGATGCCACGCAGTTCCTCTTCGCCCACCGAAAACGCCACGACCGGAACGTCGGTGGCTTTCAGGCCCTGGTTGGCCAGCTCTTTGTAGAACGGCACGTTGGAGTCGCCGTTGACGGTGGAGATAACGGCAGTCTTGCCGCCCGCCGAGAACTTCTTGATGTTGGCGACGATGGTCTGGTAGTCGCTGTGACCGAACGGGGTGTAGACCTCTTCGATGTCCTTGTCGGCCACGCCTTTGGAGTGCAGGAACGAACGCAGGATCTTGTTGGTGGTGCGCGGGTAGACGTAGTCGGTGCCGAGCAGGAAGTAACGCTTGGCGCTGCCGCCTTCTTCGCTCATCAGGTATTCAACGGCAGGGATCGCCTGCTGGTTCGGCGCGGCGCCGGTGTAGAACACGTTCGGCGACATTTCTTCGCCTTCGTATTGCACCGGGTAGAACAGCAAGCCATTGAGCTCTTCGAACACCGGCAATACCGATTTGCGCGACACGGAAGTCCAGCAGCCAAACACCACGGCGACCTTGTCCTGGGTCAGCAACTGACGACCCTTCTCGGCGAACAGTGGCCAGTTCGACGCCGGGTCGACGACCACCGGTTCCAGCATCTTGCCGTTCACGCCGCCCTTGGCGTTGATCTCGTCGATGGTCATCAGCGCCATGTCTTTCAACGACGTTTCGGAGATCGCCATGGTCCCGGACAACGAATGCAGAATACCGACCTTGATGGTCTCGGCGGCCTGGACGGTCCAGGTCATGCCCATTGCGGCAATGGATGCCGAGAGAGTGAAAGCCTTGATCAAACTGCGACGCTTCATTGTGCGATCTCCATGAACTTATGAGTTTTCTTGGTTGGCAGATGCGGACTACTGAAGGTGTGTTTTGCAAGGGCTGTGCCCGGTCGGCAAAAGGCAGGGAAACGTCGTTTTAGAGCGGTTGCACGTTGGCGGGATGCACCATGAAAGAACGTTGGTGGCGCGTTGGTGCAGGCGGCCGCGCCAGATTGGGGCGCAGATATTACGAGCGACAACGTCCCCTGTGGGAGCGAGCTTGCTCGCGATAGCGGTGAGTCAGTCACTTCGATGCTGGCTATGCCACCGCCATCGCGAGCAAGCTCGCTCCCACAGTGTTAGTTGTTGTCCGCCGAATTTGTGTCGGATCAACGGCGGCGCATCAAGCCGATAAAGAACAAGCCGCCAATTGCGGCGGGGG
>NZ_AKJL01000105.1 GCF_000282355.1 Pseudomonas sp. GM49 | reverse complement strand
TTGCTGGCAGCCTATCCGGTTCTCATCGTCGGTGGATTCGCAATGATGGTACTGCTCACGACCTGGGCAAAAAACAGAGATACCGAAGCGCGCATGGAGCAAGGCACCTGGAAAACAGGAAACGCCGCCCTGGCTGGCTGGTGAATCCAGGTTGAATAAGGAAGTTCAGCTCTAGCAAATGAATCCCGCTTTAACTGTTAACAAATCTCACTTGAGGATACCCAAATGAAATCCATGAAAGTTCTCTTCGTAGTCGCCACTCTGACCGCTTCTTCTCTGGCGATGGCCACAGGTGGTGGGGACCGTACCTTCGCACGCATGGAGTCGGCCCGGAAAGTCTCGATGGAAACCTACCAGGTTGCACAGAAACAGAAGGCTGAAGCCGCTGTCGCTCAAAGCAAAGCCAAGGCAGCCGATCGCACCAACGGCTGATCGGTGTAGCGCGTCCCCAGACCGGCAGAAATGTGCGGCCTCAAGCCTCGAATGCAGCACCCACGGTGCTGCTGGCGCCGGTCTGACCGAGATGCCGCTTACACACAATCCAGTCTGTTGAATCCAAATTCGTAAGCAGCCTTTCGCGAAGGGCTGCTTCGTTTGCAGCCCTTCGTTACAGGCAGCAATCGGCTTTCATCTGCAAAAAATCGCTTCATCGGTAAACTCCCCTCGCTCCAATTCAACTTTGGAGCTCTACGATCCTGAGCCAAGGCCAGCGAGCCTGATAACTTTTCGCCTTCTGATCGAACAAGTCCGGCCTGGGATTCTTTGGATTGATTCGAAGTAACCCGTGCTCTGTGTCGGCCAGGCCGTTGGGCGCATAGACCTCGCCCGTTTCAACATCCAATCCCACGCAGGTACCGGCAATCAGGTAGCGATCGATCCCGTCTCTGGCCGACTGAAGCTGAGGATAATCCCCGCCGAACCGCTGGCTGTACCACAGGTGAACGCGAGCCTGATTCTTGAACTCGACCTTCACGTCGAGGTCATTGAACAGACGCTGACCTGATTGGATGACCTCATTCTCTGTTTCCCAGGACAGATCATCATCGAAGTAAAAGACGTCGTAATCCTTCACTCCCCACCCGGCCGGTCGCTGTGACTGGTGATTCCACACGGCCTGGAACAGGCAACCGGCCGTGAGCATGCATTGGTTCAAACCGAGCTCAGGCAAGCGAGTGGAAATTTCTGCGTTTACCGGATTGGTCATTGCGATCCTGACCAGGCTTTCGACAGTCAATGTCATCTTCATCCCTTCTGATTGATCTAATCCTGGCGACCAACAATACGCCCCAACGCTTTACACATTGGCGAAAAAACCCGCCCTTTGATCGCCCTCGGTCAATAGCGCCCTTCGCAACCCGCGACTATCGGCGAATCTGGCGCAAATCATGCGTCATTCAACGACATGAAGTCGGTCCTGACTATATGGATGACACTTTTGAAGTGAGCCGCCTCAGTGCCTGCCCCGATAATCGATAGCTTACTGACGAATTGTCGAGGTCAAGCATGACGAGCGCAACTATGGAACAAGTCAGCCCAAGAACGCTGAGAAGAGTGATTGTGGCCGCCGGCATCGGCAATTTCGTCGAGTGGTTCGACTTCGCCGTCTATGGCTTTTTGGCCACGACCATCGCCCAGCAATTTTTCCCCAGTGGCGATGCCAGCGCCGCGCTGCTCAAGACCTTTGCGGTATTCGCCGTGGCCTTTGCGTTTCGGCCCCTTGGCGGGATTTTCTTCGGCATGCTGGGCGACAGGATCGGCCGCAAGCGAACCCTGGCGATGACCATTCTGCTGATGGCCGGGGCGACGACCTTGATCGGTCTGCTGCCCACTTATGCGGCGATCGGAGTCATGGCACCGATTCTTCTGTCCCTGATCCGTTGCGCCCAGGGCTTTTCCGCCGGGGGAGAATATGCAGGTGCCTGTGCCTACCTGATGGAGCATGCACCGAGTGACAAACGCGCCTGGTATGGCAGCTTCATTCCGGTGTCGACATTTTCCGCCTTCGCCGCAGCAGCCGTGGTGGCCTACGCACTCGAGGCGTCATTGTCGGCCGAAGCGATGGGCAGTTGGGGTTGGCGCCTGCCGTTCCTGATTGCCGCGCCCCTGGGCCTGGTGGGTCTTTACTTGCGCTGGAAGCTCGATGAGACGCCGGCATTCCAGGCAGTAACTCAGGAACATGCAGTCGCACACTCCCCACTCAAGGAAACCTTGCGCAACCATGGTGCGGCAATCTGTTGCCTGGGTGCCTTTGTGTCACTCACGGCACTCTCGTTTTATATGTTCACCACTTACTTCGCTACCTACCTGCAAGTCGCAGGTGGCCTGAGTCGCGCCACAGCGTTGCTGGTGTCACTGATTGCATTGCTGTTCGCTGCGGCGATCTGCCCGCTGGCCGGGCTGTATTCGGACCGGGTCGGGCGTCGAATGACGGTGATGACGGCTTGCGCGCTGTTGATTGTGACCGTGTATCCATCGTTCCTGATGGCCAGCTCCGGCTCGTTCGCTGCGTCCATAGTCGGCGTCATGCTCCTGGCGATTGGCGCGGTGTTGTGTGGCGTGGTGACGGCGGCCTTGCTCTCGGAAACCTTCCCTACCCGTACTCGCTACACCGCCTCGGCGATCACCTACAACATGGCGTATACCCTTTTCGGCGGCACCGCGCCGCTGGTAGCGACGTGGCTGATCAGCACCACCGGCAGCAACTTGTCGCCAGCGTTCTATCTGATCGCGATTGCATTGCTCGCGCTGGCGGGTGGCCTGGCATTGCCGGAGACTTCGAGGATTTCCCTGCATGACGTTACGTCACAGGAGAAAGGCGCAAGAGTGAACGCTGCCGTGTGAAACACCAAACGGTCTCAAGCCCGCAGCCCGGTGCTCCACCGGGCTTGCCGCCCAATGTCCTGCACCTTTTCTTCGGCGCGGCCTGCTGCACAACGCCACCCGCTCTTTCGCGCCCCGGAACTCACTCAATTCGACGTCACGCATGATTCCACACCCATATCGTGGACTTGTCATGAAGTGAAAAGAAATTGTCGTCGAATGAATGGCCGTCAGCCTCCCCCCTCCATAAATTCCTCTTCGGGCCCGCACGCGTTGAATCCCGTGATCTGACGGCGGGCCCGTTCTGGTTCATAGGCTCAACATCATAATAATAATCCGAGGGGTCGCATCGTATGCGCGTGAATTTGCCCGTAACCGAGCATGAAAGAGTATTTCCCGCCGAACAACGATTGATCTCCACGACCGATCTCGATAGCCGGATCACCTACTGCAATGACGCCTTTGTTGCCATCAGTGGTTTCACCTACGACGAATTGGTGGGCCAGCCCCATAACCTGGTTCGACACCCCGACATGCCTCCCGGGGTATTCATTCACATGTGGCACACCATCAAGCAAGGCAAACCCTGGATGGGCATTGTGAAAAACCGCGCGAAAAATGGTGATTTCTATTGGGTCAGTGCCTACGTCACACCCATCTATGAAAACGGACGCCTGAGTGGTTACGAGTCGGTTCGTTCGCTGCCCAGCCGCGACCAGGTTCGTCGGGCAGCAGCACTCTATGCACGGATGCGGGCCGGCAAGCCCATCGTTTCCCTGAGCACACGGATTTCCCGGACGCTGCAACACGGGTGGCCGTTGTCGATCGCTGGCGCAGTTTCATTGTTCGCTGAGCAGTGGCTGCCCAACGCGGCGGCACAGGGGCTGATGGTGGCGAGCCTGTGTATTGCCTGGTACCTGATCGAGTCCCGGCATCGCAGAGCCATCGAGCGCACTCTGGCCGAGCATCCCAAAGCCTTTTCCGATCCATTGGTCGCGCTCACCTACAGCGACAACCATGGCCCCCAGGGTCGCCTGGACATGGCCATGGTCAGTGAGGAAGCACGCTTGCAGACTGCCCTGAGCCGACTTGTCGATGCCGGGGTCAATGTCAAGGCCAAGGCGGCGCAGTCATCCGAACTCTCCGGTTCACAGGCGCAGTCGCTTGATCGTCAGCGCAATGAAACCGATCAGTCTGCCGCCGCCATTTCACAGATGGCCGCCACCATCCAGCAAGTCACCCAGAACGTCATCAGCACCGCGCATGCCGCGTCGCAGGCTGATCAGTTGACGCGTGAGGGCAGTGAGCTGGCCCAGCAGAGCCTGAGCGCCATGGAAACCATGCATGAGGCGGTCAACGAGATCGGCAAGGCGGTCAACGCATTGGCCAGTGAAACGCAATCGATCGGCAGTGTCGTGGATGTCATCACCTCCATCGCCGAACAGACCAACCTGCTGGCGCTGAATGCGGCGATCGAGGCGGCCCGGGCCGGTGAGCAAGGTCGCGGTTTTGCCGTGGTTGCCGACGAGGTGCGCTCCCTTGCACAACGCACTCGCACTTCCACCGAACAGATCCACGGCATCATTGCGTCTCTGTACGAGGGTGCCGATCGCGCTGTGTCAACGGCCAGCCGTGGCGAGCAGATTTCCCGCGAAAGCATGCAGCGTGTCGAGGCGGTGCAGTCGGCGCTGGTCGGTATCAGCGAGGCCGTCACCCGGATTACCGGAATGAGCCAGCAGATGGCCTCGGCGTCTGAAGAGCAAAGTCACGTGGCTGAAGACATCAATCAGCAGATCACGCGTATTGCCCAACTCTGTGATCGCAGCGCCGGGCAGGCCAAACAAGGCGCCGCGATCAGCCAGGACCTTGAAGTCATGGCCGACTACCTGCACAGCCTGGCCGAGCGTTTTAACCGTTAGTAGCGACAGGGCGATTCCAGCACTGGGTACTCCTCGGCTACTTCGCCATGGTCCTCGCCATTTGATGCTGATCATCTGTAGGAGCGAGCTTGCTCGCGAAGGTCGTCAACGATAACGCGTGTTCACTGGCTGAACACGGCGCTCTTGAGTCCATCGCGAGCAAGCTCGCTCCTACAGTAGCAATACTTCGGCGGACGGCCCGTTGCCAACGATTCCACTAAGGCAACGCATACACCCTGAACAGTTTTTTCACGGTAGCGTTGGTCCCTCCCAGATACTGGTCGTAGGCCTTTTCTATGTAGCCCGAGTAATAGGCTTCACTGAGGGCCGTATCGACCAGCAGGCGGAAGTCTTCGTCGTTGCGATCCACGATCATCGCCACCGGCGAGTACTCGAAGATGCGGTCCAGGAGCATCAGGTTCCTGGCCGCGCCTTCCTTGGCGATTTCGTTTCGCAGCAGCATGCGTTCGGAGAAGAAGGCATCGGCCTTGCCCTCGGCGACCAGCTTGACGCCCTCGTCGATGTTGGCCACGGTCACCAGCGAGGCGATCACGTTGAGCAGGCGCATCCGTTCGCGAATCCAGTCTTCGGTCACGCCCCCCTCGAGGGTCGCGTAGGTGTGGTTGGCCAGACCATTGTTGATGCTGGCACGCCAGGTCGGTCCGGTATTGGCAACCTTGCCATTGAGCACATTGAGCAACGGTTCGGCCGCATCGTTGCGCACCACGACCGAAAGTCCGGCGGTGTAGATCGGTATGGAGTAGCTGATCATCTTGCGCCGTTCCAGGGTGGGCGGTGTCGGCGTGCAGAGGATATCGACTTTACCCTGGCTCACGGCGTTGACCTCGTCCGAAATCTTGACCGGCAGGTAGTGCACTTGCAGGTCGGGCAGGCCCAGTTCGCTCTTGAGCTTGTCGGCGACTTTCAGGCACAGGTCGATGGCGTAACCGCTGGCCTTGTCGCCTTCCTGCTTGCTGAAGGGCGCCAGGTCTGGCAAGTAGCCCAGGGTAAAGGTGTGGCTGCTGCGCACGCGTTCAAGGGTGTTGGCGCCGGCCACTAGCGGCAGCGTCAAGAGTGCGAAGGCAAGCAGCAGTCTGGTGGTTGTGGCAAATGGTACGTTCATGTCCGGTTTCCCCGTATGCAGATGTCTGTGCAGTCCTGATGGCCACGCCTAAGGATTACCGGCCCTGGCCTGGTTGGCGGATGGCGCTTCGGTGAAGCGTTTGGCGAGGAATCCATAGAGCAGGTAGCCGACAGCGAGCACCAGGGTGCCGCCCATCACTGCATCCTTGCCGCAGGCATACAGGGCGTACAGGGAGTACGTGACTGCAATCAGCAAGACCACCACATTACGCGTGTGAATCGCTGATGAGACCCCGGCCTTGTGCATGATCACCAACAGACCGGTCAGCGCAGTGATATAGGGAATCAGGTTGGTGACCGCGGCCAGGCTGACCAACTTGCTGAACTGCGCGGCGGCGTCGGGCGAGATGGTCGACAGGGCCATGAGGGTTTGCAGCACGCCACAGACGATCATGCCGACGACGGGCGCATTCATCGAGTTGACCTTGCTGAACAGCTTGAGGAACAGGTCCTGGTCAGCCGTCATCTTCGCGGTTTGCGCCAGGGTAAATTGCCAGCCCAGCAGCGAGCCGACACAGGCCATGACCGCCAGGGCCATGACGATATGGCCGACCATCGGACTGAATATCGTGGCGTAGACCAGCGCGAAAGGCGCCGAGGACTTGGCCAGCTCGGCGTTAGGAATGATGCCCTGGATGACGGTAGTCGACAGCACATAGACCACCGCTGCCCCGAGGGTACCGAACAGGCAGGCTAGCGGCACGTTGCGCTTGGGGTCTTCCACGGCATCGGTGGCCTGGGCGGCCGATTCCATACCCAGGAAGGCCCACAGGGTCAGGGGGATGGCTTTGCCGATGGCTTCGGAAATCGCCAGGCTATTAGGGTTCCAGGCGGCAGCCAGCACATCCGGCTTGAACCAGAACCAGCCAATGATGCTCAGCCCGGCTACCGGAATGATCACCCCCCACACCGTGAACGCGCCAATCTTCCCGGTGATGCCAGGGCCACCGAAGTTGGCGAAGGTGGTCAGCCAGATCAGCGCGATCGTGCCGATGCACAGTGGAATGGCACCCGTGCCCAGCCAGGGCACGAAGGCGGTCATGTAGCCCACCGCCGAAATGGCCACGGCCACGTTGGCGATGGCCAGGGACAGGAAGTACAGGTACGAGCAGAGGAAAAAACCCGACTTCGCATGGGCTTCTTCGGTGTAGGCGGACAAGCCGCCAGAACGCGAGCAGAAGACGCCGCACTGGGCAAAGCAGTAAGCGATGGCCATCGAACCGATCGCGGTGAAGATCCATGACAGCAGCGAGACGGCACCCAGTTGAGCCATATTGGTGGGTAACATGATGATGCCCGAGCCCATCATGTTGACCGTTACCAGCGTCGTGAGCCCCATCAGGCCCATTTTCTTGCTTGAATCAGCCATCGCAAACTCCTTGCCTTTTGCAGAGTTTTGAACCTGGACCTGGCGACGTGCAGCACGCGACCGGACAGGGGCTAATGCTTACTGCTTGACCACGTAAACCTTGTAGGTTGGGCGCCCCTGGCTGTCGCGCTCGATCTCGACGCCATGGTTGTCATGTTCAAAACCGGGGAACCGGCCGTCGAAAGCCTCCATCGCCAGCAGGTAGTCGACGATCGCTTTTTTGTCATTGCCTGCTTTTTCACCAGGCATCATCAGCGGAATACCCGGTGGATAGGGAACGATCTGCACGGCAACGGTGCGATTGACCATATCGCGTACGGCAATCTGTTCGATTTCACCTTTAACCAGGCTGGCAAAGGTGGCCCTTGGCGAGGACACCGGGTCGGGCAGCAAGGTGTAGGCGGCATCCATGTTGTGCAGCATTTTGGTGGCCAGCATGTCTTGGTGCATCTCCTCGGCCAAGTCCTTGAGGCCCATGCCGCTGTAGCGGTCGCCATGGCTGTCCACCAGATCAGGCATCACTTGTTCGAGGGGCGAGTTGCCGTCGTAGTGTTTCTTGAATTCCATCAGGCCAGCCACCAGCGAGCCCCATTTGCCCTTGGTCACACCCAGGCTGAACAGCAGCAGGATTGAGTAGGGTTCGGTCTTCTCGACCACGATGCCGCGACTGGAGAGGAAGGACGACACCAGCGGGGCCGGGATGCCGCTGCTCTCCATCTGCCCTTCGAGGGTTTGCCCCGGCGTGAGCACGGTGACCTTGATCGGGTCAAGCATGCAGTAATCGCTGCCCAAGTCGCCGAAACCGTGCCAGGTCGCCGTAGGCCTGAGCACCCAGGCGTCGCCGTGGTGCAGCACCTGTGGGTCGACGTCAGCAAAAGGCACGCCGTCGATCTGGTCCGGTTGCCACACGCCGAACCACCAGTCCTTGGCATTGCGCTGCTGTATTTCGTTGTTCAAGCGCACCATGGCTTGGCGAAAGGCAATGGCTTCATCAATGGACTCATCGGTGAGGTAACCACCGGCGTCATTCATCATTTTCGCCGAGACATCGGTCGACGCGATGATGCTGTATTGCGGTGAAGTCGAGGTGTGCATCATGAAGGCTTCGTTGAACAGGGCCGGCTTGACCGGCACCTTGCCCGAGCGAATATGGATCATCGAGGCCTGGGATAGCGCCGCCAACAGCTTGTGGGTGGAGTGGGTGACGGTCACTGTGGCGTCATCGGCATGCCGTTCGCCACGATGCATGCCATAGCGCCCCTCGTACAACGGATTGAAACGGGCATAGGCATACCAGGCTTCGTCATAGTGAATACGGTCGACGCTCTGGCTCAGCTCGCGGGTGGTGGTCTGCACGTTGTAGCACAGGCCGTCGTAGGTCGAGTTGGTCAGTACCGCCAGCACCGGCTTGGCTGTCTTGTTGGTTGCTAACGGGCTGTCAGCGAGCTTCTGTGCGACGGCAGCAGTCGTCAGCTCGCTACGCGGCACCGGTCCGATCAAGCCACGAGCATTGCGACGTGGACGCAAGTACAGCGGCACCGCGCCGGACATGTTCAAGGCATAGTTCAACGACTTGTGACAGTTGCGGTCGACCAGAACAGCGTCGCCATCGGTCACCGCCGAATGCAGGACAATCTCGTTGCTCGCGGAGCTGCCGCCCACGGAAAAGAAGGTGAAGTCAGCGCCAAACACCCGTGCGGCATATTTTTCCGCTTCATCGATCGGGCCGGAATGGTCGTTGAGCGAACCCAGCTCGCCGACCGAAACGCTCAGATCCGAACGCAACATCTGCTCGCCGTAGAAGTCGAGGAATGTACGGCCCACTGCAGTTTTCATGAAGGCGGTACCGCCGGTGTGACCCGGGGTGTGCCAGGAATATTCATGGGTGCCGGCGAAGTTCACCAGCGCGCCGAAAAACGGCGGGAGAATGCTGTCGAGGTAACGACGGGCGGCAGCTTCGATGCGCCCGGCGATGAACTCCGGGCTGTCTTCGGGGAGCCAGATAAAGCCGTCAATGTTCTCCACGAAAGCCAGCGGTACCCGGCGCTGATGTGCCTGGCTCATGCCGAGCATGATCGGCAACTGTGCCGTGCGGCGACGGATCAGCTGGATCAACTTCAGCGCCTGGTCCTGGTTGTTTTCGCAAAGGCCCCAGCCAATGATCGCGCAGCAGTAGGCCGAGTTGGCGCTGACGGCAATATCTGCCTCTTGCAGCGACCCGACCAGCTCCACCTCCAGTTCATGCTCATGCAGGGCGGCAGCAATCGCCTGGGCGCTGCGCAGAATGATGCTGTCGTCATGTTCCTGGGTGTTGGCTACGATCAGCACCGGGAAACGCTGTGCCAAATCGACTGGCAAACGGGTTTGCGAGTGACTCATGCGTATCTCCTTGAGCAATGTTGAGAGTGCGGCATCAGGCCTTGAGCACGTACCCGTAGGCGCGGGTGCGACCGCCTTCGTGTTTCAGGTACACGCCCTGCAGTTCCGGCGTGAACCCGGGCAAGCGGTTGATGCCCTCCTCCAGTGCCAGGAAGTACTTGAGCACGGCGCCACCCCAGATCTCCCCGGGCACCACGCACAACACGCCCGGCGGGTAAGGCAACGCGCCTTCGGCCGCAATGCGCCCATCGGCGTCCGCCAAGGGCACCAGTTCGACATTGCCACGGATGTACTCGATTTGCGCTTGCTGCGGGTTCATGGCCTTTTTCGGGAAGTGTTCCTTGCGGAACATGTCTTTCTGCAATTGCTGCACGTTATGGCTGCGATACAGGTCGTGCATTTCCTGGCAGAGCCTGCGGATGGTGTAGTCGCGGTAGCGTTCCTCGTACTGGTTGTAGATCGCCGGCAGCACCCGGCTCATCGGTGCGTCGTCCTGAACGAAGCGTTCGAAACGGGCGATCTGGGCCGCCAGGTGACTCATCTTTGCCCAGTCTTCGGCCGGGGTGAGCAGGAACAGAATGGAGTTGAGGTCACACTTTTCCGGAACGATACCGTTCTGGCGCAGGAAGTTGGCCAGGATGCCGGCGTGAATACCGAAGTCGGTGTAGCTGCCGTCCACCGGGTCGATGCCTGGCGTGGTGAACAGCAACTTGCAGGGGTCGATGAAGTACTGTTTGTCGGCATAACCGGGAAAGGCATGCCAGCGATCCTTTGGATGGAATTCAAAGAAACGGATGTCGCTGGCAATGGCGTCGGTCGAATGATCCTGCCATGGGCGTCCGTCGATGGTATCCGGCACGAAGGGGCGGACCATGGTGCAGGCTTCCAGGATCAGCTTGCGCGCATTGATGCCGAACTTCACACAGTCGTCCCACAGGCGCAGGCCACTGCGGCCGGAGTGAATGCGCGCGTTGACATCCAGCGAGGCGAACAGCGGGTAGAACGGGCTCGTTGAGGCCTGTGCCATGAAGGCATTGTTGAGCCGGTGATGGTTGCAATAGCGGGCCTGGCCCTTGATGTGGCGGTCCTTCTTGTGGATTTGGGAGGCCTGGGAAAAGCCGGCCTGTTGTTTGTGTACCGATTGAGTGACGAAGATGCCGGGGTCGTTCTCGTCCAGATCGAGCAACATCGGCGAGCAGTCCTTCATCATCGGAATGAACTGTTCATAGCCGACCCACGCCGAGTCGAACAGGATGTAGTCACACAGCTTGCCGATGCGGTCGACCACTTGCCGGGCGTTGTAGATGGTGCCGTCATAGGTGCCCAGTTGAATGATCGCCAGGCGAAACGGTCGTGGCAGTTGCGCCTTGTCCGGGGCGACCTCGGCAATCAGATCACGCAGGTAGTCCTCTTCGAAACAGTGGGCGTCGATCCCGCCGATGAAGCCGTAAGGGTTGCGCGCGGTTTCCAGATACACCGGCGTCGCCCCGGCCTGCAACAGTGCGCCCTGGTGATTGGACTTGTGATTGTTGCGGTCGAACAGCACCAGGTCGCCCGGGGTCAACAGGGCGTTGGTCACTACCTTGTTCGACGCCGAGGTGCCATTGAGCACGAAGTAGGTCTTGTCGGCGTTGAACACTTGCGCAGCGTGTTTTTGCGCCAGCAGCGCCGGACCTTCGTGGATCAGCAGGTCGCCGAGTTTGACGTCGGCGTTGCACATGTCGGCGCGAAACAGCGTCTCGCCGAAGAAGTCGAAAAACTGCCGCCCTGCCGGGTGTTTGCGAAAGAACTGGCCGCCCTGGTGGCCGGGGCAGGCGAAGGTCGCGTTCGCCGCTTCGGTGTAGTGTTTGAGCGAATCGAAGAACGGCGGCAACAAGCTTTCTTCATAGGCATTGGCCGCTGTTTCCAACTGGTTGCCGTAGTACTCGGCATTATTGCCGGACAAGTCGAAGACACCATTGACCTGCAGGATGACATCCTGCAGTTGCTTGTAGACCTCCAGGGAGCGATTGCTGCGGCCCTGAGAGGCCACCAGGAAGATCGGGATGTCGAACCCCGTCCGCTTGATGGAGTCCAGCGCCCCTGCTGCCAAGTCCTCTACCGAGAGCACGGCAACCGCTACATCGGTAAAGTCAGTCTGATCGAGCCGGACGATTTCACGGGAATTACGAAAGCAAGTTCTAACCGCATCGCTGGCAGCGATTTTCAAAGCGTTCATAACCAGAATCTCTCAGTCTGCATGACGTTGAAGTTCCTGGGACGCGTTTCGTTAGTGGCATCAAGTCCCGGGGTCAGGAGCGATTGCCCTATTGGGTATAGTTCATTTTTACAATTAGTTACTTCCTGCCGATTTTTTTTAACGCAGTTTCATCCAAAGGCATTAATCCTCAACAATCACGCACAACGCTTAACTGTGGACGAAGCACCCCATCAGTTGCATCCAACCTTTGGGGTGCTGCTCATCCAGCCATCAGATGCGCCCTGCGGAACCTGTGACGGGCAGGTTCCCGAGCAAGTTGAGCCCGGTGCTCTTCACGAACGTCTCATAGTCCATCGGCTTCTCGATACGGGTTTGCGCGTTAGGCAGCACGTAGGCCCAGGCACGTTTGGACGACGCGTCGTACACCAGCTTGTACAGGCGCGTCGGCACCCAGACCTGGTTGTCGCCGATGGTGGAGTGACCCGGGTCAAAGAGCGGGCCGGTAAAGACAAACACGTTGCCATCGGCGCGCTTGGCAAACTTTCGGACATCAGACTCGACCTTGCTCCAGATCTTGCGGTTGTTGGTGGGGTCTTGCGGCACCATGTTCGACAGTGCAAAGGATTGGGCCATTGCATTGGGGTTCGGGGCATCGGCTGCCGGGGATTGATGGCCACGGTCCACGGCCGGGTGCTGGCTGCGGTAGTCGCTCAACTCAGCGCGCCCACTCTTGGGAATGCGTGGGTCCGGGTAGAACTGGTTGGTGCGCTCCTCCCCTTTGGCATCCTGCAACTGGGCCGCATTCAGGCGTTCGACCACCACCAGCGGGGTCTTGCTGGTTTGCGAGTACAGCACCGCGAAGTTGTCGGAACACAGCGCCAGGGGTTTCATGGTTGCCGGCACAGTGGCGGTGTTGATCGGTTTCGCTGCCGGGAACAGATCTGCACAGCCATCGAACGAGGCCTGTTTCTGTTTGCTTGAGTAAAGATCCAGGGCCGCGCTCTGGCTGATCGAGCCTGAGCGGGACGCTTGTTCGTGTTGCCCGGCGGGCGGCTTGAGGAGGTCCAGCAGACCACGGGCCTGCACCCCGGGCGAGAGCAAAACAAGGGCCGACAGCCCAACTGCAATTTTGCGTAGGTACATGGGTTAAATCTTCGAAAGGAATTAAGGGATAAACGTACGGCGAGTCCCGATTCACGGAACCGGGTGGAGGCAGTTGCTGGTTATGTCGCGGCGAGCATGCTTTCACTGTCCTTGATCAAATTGCCGATGCGGGGCCGGTCGGTTCCGGGCAGTTCGACCGCCGAGGGTCGAGCGTGGTTTATTGACCATGCCAGGACATGTAAGTGCCTGACAACGCTCAGATTCTATTCGCCAGTGTCGACCTGGAGCTCATGCAGAATAAACCCAAGTGAATCCGGGGCTGCGCAGTGACTTTTTTCCGAACGGTGTTCGTCCCATGGCATCGCGTCATCGGTGCAGAAATCGCCAACGCACTCCATGTCCAACTCGACATCGAGAAGTCCAAGCGGAATCCAGAAGTAAGGCGACTCGCGAAGAGGATTGGGCACGGTCGAGCCACACTGCGAGCAAAAGTCATTCCTGTAGCCGCTGGGCTTGCGCCAACTGGTGATCGCACCTTGCCCTTCGTCCCAGCGAAAGTCGCACGCCTTGACCAGCGTGGCGAGATTATGGCCAACCCCGGTTTGCTTGCGGCACAGGGTACAATGGCAGCGATAAAAAAATCGTGGTTCAACCGCCAGGGAAAAACGTACAGCCCCGCAAAGACATTGTCCTGATGTCATGTGTCTCTCCATTGAAGAACGATTCACCGGGTTACTTGCCGGCTTGAATGCTGGTATCGGTAAAGAAGTGGTCGTCATGGTACTGGCCTTTCATTGCCATGGAAAATGCCGTCCCCGGCCGCATCATGGTGGCGCCGGTCACGGAGGCAGGCACTGCCATCGCAGGGCCTGCCGGGTCTTTTGCGCGGTATCAATGCCTGTTGTGGATGACTTATCCAGCACCCCTCGATACCCTTTTGCACCCGGGTGCCTGACGGCAATTCAGGCCAGACCACACTCCATCCAGACGAACAAAAAATGAAATCCTCCGCAGGTTTGCTGTTGTCAGGTATCGAACTGGACCGTTCCAGTTCCATCCCCTTGTACCGCCAACTCTACTTGCAGATTCGCAAACAGATTCTCAGTGGCAGGATTCAGGGAGGCGTGCGCCTGCCGTCCACGCGGACCCTGAGCAAAGAACTGCAGCTTTCGCGAATCAGCATTCTCAATGCGTTCGATCAACTGATTGCCGAAGGATTTCTGACGTCGCGGACCGGGGCCGGGACGTATGTCGGCCATGAGTGGGAAAGCCGAGGTATTGAAGACGATGAGCACCAGCGCCAGCCGCCTCGCCTGTCCGACCTGAGCCAGTCCATGCTGTCGTTGCGCAGCGATCATTTTCGAGGCGTTTCCTATGCCGACTGGGCCACCGGGAGCCCGACCTCGTTCCTGCCCAGCCACAGCGCTTACGATGCGTTCCCGCAATCGGTCTGGAAGCGGTTGATGAACCGCCACCTGCACAAGCCGACCAAGGCCATGCTCGGCTATGGCGAACTGCAAGGGTTGCTGGCCCTGCGCGAGGCGATTGCCGAATACGTCTTTGATGCCCGGGGCATCGACTGCAGTGCCGAGCAGGTGGTCATCGTTTCCGGCGCCCAACAAGCCTTTAACCTGCTGGGCATGCTTTTGCTCAATCCGCAGGACAGCTTCTGGATGGAAGATCCGGGGCATATCGCGGCGCGCATCGCGCTCCAGGCCCAGGGTGGTCTGGTCGTCCCGTTGCGTATCGACGAACAGGGAATCGATATCCAGCAAGGCCTGGCTCAGTGTCCTGACGCCCGACTGGTGTTTACCACACCCTCTCGTCAGCATCCCTTGGGCATCACCATGAGTTATGCGCGGCGCCAGGAACTCATCGATTGGGCCGCCCGCAATCAAAGCTGGATCATCGAGGACGACTGCGACAGTGAGTTTCGCTACAACGGGCGCCCCCTGCCGGCACTCTATGCCATGGACCAATGGGCCCGGGTCATCTACGCCGGAACCTTCAGCAAGGTGCTCTTCCCCTCGCTACGACTGGGTTACGTGATACTGCCCAACGCTTTGATCGAACCCTTCTGCACCCTGCGAGCGGTCATGGATCGCAGCCCGCCCACACTGCTACAGGCCGTCACGGCAGACTTCATGCGCGAAGGCCACTTTCTCGGCCATATTCGTCGAATGCGCGCGCTGTACCAGGCTCGCCAGCAGGCATTGGTCGAACAGTTGCATAAGCAGCTGGGGACTTTCTTCAGGATCACCCCGGTGGAAGCCGGCATGCACCTGATCGCCTGGTTACCGGCGCATCTCGACGGCGATGCCCTGGCCAGGGAACTCGGCCAGCATGGCATTCATACCTATCCCCTGAGTGACTATTGCCTGGAGCATGTCTTGCCGCCGGCGCTACTGATCGGCTTTGCCAGCACCCCTGAGGACCAGGCCGAAGCGCGCGTCGAAGCACTTGCCCAGGCCCTGGGCAAAATGGGCTACCTGCAGCCGGCCACTTGAGGCAAGGCAAGTGGTCTTATGATTTAACTGATAATGGATCTATCGAGAGTTCCTGACTGGCGCGATAAAGGCTGCGCCGGTAGACCCGGTGTCTGAACCAGGAACCACTCGAATGAACAATAAGATCCAGGAACGATTCAACGCCTTGCTCAGCCATAAGGCTGTCGAGGCCGAGGCTCCCCCCCTACTGACCGAGGCACTGGCCCGCCAGTTGCTCGACCGACTTGGGCAACTGCGCCTGTTTGCCCATGCCTACCCCTTGCTGACCAACCTGACCCACGGCCGTGTCACACCTGGCGACCTGCTGGACTTCGCCTATCGCCACGAACTGCGGGGGCTGAGCCTGCACTTGCTCGACGGTGAGGAAAACAGCCTGAGTCAAATGACGCCCGCGCAGCTTCAGGCGTTTGCAGACAAGGCCAATGCACTCGGGCTGGACGTGCATCTGGAAATCAGCAGCACCCTGAAAAAAGATGTCGATCAAGTGATCGCCATCGCCAAGGCACTGGGCACCCGCAACATCCGTGTTTACTCACGCTACGAAGGGACGCTGTCGCGGGTCATGGACCTGATCGAGTCAGACCTGCATTACCTTGCGCAGCAGGCAGACGAGCACGACCTGTTCTTCGACTTCGAGCAGCATGAGGAACTCAAGAGCGCCGAAATCGCGCAACTGCTGAGCCGGCTGAACCACCCACGGCTGCATGCCCTGTTCGATTTCGGCAACATGATCAATGCCTGCGAACAGCCCCTTGCTGCGCTCCGCAACCTGGCACCGCACATACGCCAGACCCACCTCAAGGGTGTGCGCATCGTCCCCGAGCAAAACGCATTCGGGCACTACGGCGTGCTGCAGGGCTGTGACGAAGACGACCTGCCCAACGCACGCATGTTGTTCGAACTGCTGATGCTCGGCGAATCAACCCCACAAGTGATCGCCTTCATTCTTGAGCAGGAAAACCACTACGTCGCCCCGGCGTTCCGCCAGCTTGACGAAGCCGCCGACCCGTTCATTGCGTACCGGGAAATGAGTGAAACAGCGCTGCCGCAAGGCTTCTCGCTGGAGCGAATGCTGGCCGATGAGCACCGTTGGGCAAACAACCAGGTCGCCTACGTACGAGGTCTGCTGGCCGAGTTTCGAACCCTGGCCGAGTTGACCCTGGCCCATTGCGCTAACGCCTGAACCAGACGTGCCGACCGGCACTGCCTACCCAATTACGCCTGGAGAACAATAATGACATCCCATGACAAGGCCAAATGGCTCAGATTCCTGATTCTCATCCTCGGTGGCGGCACCATCTACAAGCTGGCAAACCTCAAAGATGCCTTTTATGTCCCCATGCAAGAATTCATGGGGTTGACTCACACTGAAATCGGCGTGCTGTTGAGCGCCAACGCCATTATCGCCACCGCGCTGTTTGTGGTGGGCGGCATGCTCGCCGATCGATACGACACGCGTAAACTGATCCCCCTGGGCCTGATCGGTACCGGCAGCCTCGGGCTCTACCTGGCGACCTTTCCGCCCTTCAGCAACCTGCTGATTGTGTTCTGCCTGCTGGCTGTATGTGCCGACTGCATCTTTTGGCCCTCGCTGCTCAAAGCCATCCGCAACCTGGGTGACGATAAGGAACAGGGGCGCCTGTTCGGCCTTCTGGAAGGCGGGCGTGGCGTCATCGATACCCTGGTCGCCTTCTCTGCGCTGGGCGTCTTCGTCGCCATGGGCTCCGGTGAGAACGGTCTGAAGTCGGCGATCCTCTTCTACTCGGTCATCGACATTCTTGCCGGTACCCTGACCTGGCTGCTGCTCAAGAGCGGCAATGCCCAGTCGACCGCCAAGCCGAAGAACGGATTGTCCAACCTGCTCGAGGCCATCAAGGTGCCGGGCATCTGGCTGGTCAGCCTCAACGTGTTCATGGTCTACATCGTGTACTGCGGCCTGACCTATTTCATTCCCTACCTCAAGGAAATGTACGAACTGCCTGTGGCCCTGGTGGGCGCCTACGGCATCATCAACCAGTATTTCCTCAAGATCCTGGGCGGCCCTGCTGGTGGCTTCATTGCCGACAAACAGTTCAAGAGTTCCAGCCGCTATCTGAAGTGGGCATTCCTGGCGTTGTTGCCGCTGATGGGCGTCATCATGCTCATCCCGAAAAGCCCGGATTTCATCTACGCAGGCATGGCGGCCACCCTCTCCTTCGCGCTGATTGTCTTTTCCATGCGCGGCGTGTTCTGGGCACCCATGGGTGAAGTCGGCATTCCCCAGCACATCACTGGTTCAGCGTTCGGGATCGGTTGCCTGATCGGCTATGCGCCTGGCATGTTTGCCTACGTCATCTATGGCGCAATCCTTGACCACTTCCCGGGTCAACAAGGCTACAACTATGTCTTCTCGTTAATGAGTCTGCTGGCCATTGTCGGGTTCATGGTGTCCAGCCTGCTGTATCAAGCCGTCCGCAAGAATTCCACGATCACTGGCAAGGTCAGCGCCGCGCAAGCCTGAACATAAACCGGCTGTACGCGTAGGAACACAACGTCGTGCGGCCGGTTTGAGCTGACACCCGGCATAACGCCTTGCCTGAAATTGCACGATGGTCTGGCTGATCATCGGTGGTGTGTAGTTCACCCGTGAAGCTGTCGGATCGCTATACAGTGGACTACTGTCATTCATGGACGTGGCGCCCACCGCCAATCTCCAGATATCCGTTGAGTTGCAGGGTTTCCAACCGACTTGTCACGATGATCAGGGAACCAAATCGATGGGAAAAGATGCAAAGGTCGAATCAAAAAACCAGACTTGTATCCCGCAGGAGACTGAGGCTCTGGTCGAGCCAGCCCCTGTTTGCGATGCGGCTCGCAATGGAATCTGGCGCACACGGATCAGGGTCAAGGCGCGCAATCTGAGTCGCTCGACCCAGTTTGTCATTGCCGCTGCGGTGATCCTGGGACTGACCATGTTCTTCGTCGGCAAGCTGGTGAGCGCACGAATAGAAAGTGCCGCGGTAAATAGCGCCGCCGAAGCAGGCGCTCAGTACATGGATACGTTTCTGGAGCCCTTTGTGCAGGAGTTGAGCCGGGACAACAAACTCTCGGCTGCAAGCGTCCAGTCCCTGGACCGTCTCACGGAAAGCCGGTCACTGAAACATCACATTGTCTCGATCAAGATCTGGCGAGCGGATGGAACGGTGCTTTACAGCACAAATAAAGCCATCACCAACCACAAATTCCCAATGGATGAGATCACCCAGGCACTCAAGGGCAAAGTGGTTACCGACCTTGAAGAGCTGAGCCAGGATGAGAACGAGTTCGAGCGCAAACTCAACTTGCCGCTCTATGAGATCTACGCGCCCCTGCGGGATTCAAGCACCAGGAAAATCATCGCGGTAGGCGAATTTTATGAAAAGGCCGATAGTGTCAAGCGCGAGATCAATCGGGTCCGACAGCAGGTATGGGCGGTCGTTGGCGCTGCGACGCTGGCAATGCTGACACTGCTTTTCTTCATCGTGCGACGCGGTGACAAGATTATCCAGCGGCAACAAGTGGCACTGCGGTTGCGACTGATGGAGCAAACCCGCTTGCACATCAGCAATACCGAACTCCAGCACAAGATGTCGACGGCTACCCAGGAGTTTTCCCGCATCAACGAACTCACCTTGAGGCGCATTGGTGCAGACCTGCACGATGGGCCGGCGCAGTTATTGACCTTGATTCTGATCCGGCTCGACGACCTGGCCGAAAACTGCTCCGCTGTCGATCAGGAGTCGCTGGAAACCATTCGTGGCGCCGCCACCGACGCATTGCGTGAGGTCCGCGATTTATCACGAGGCCTGGCACTTCCGGAAATCAACGACTTGAGCCTGGTGGAAGAGTTGCAACTGGTGGCGCAACGGCACGAGCAACGCACTGGCACCAAGGTCACATTAACCCTGGGGCCGCTACCGGAGGCCGCGCCACTGCCGCTCAAACTCTGTTTGTACCGTTTTGTGCAAGAAGCCCTGAACAACGCGTACCGTCATGCCGACGGCGAGGGTCAGGTCATCCAGGCGCAATACATTGATGAGGTATTGAACATCAGCGTCAGGGACGGTGGTCCGGGCATGGCGGCGGACGCCATGCTGCTCGAGACATCCGGCAGAACCCGATTGGGGCTCGCCGGTTTGCGTTATCGCATTGAATCTCTGGGCGGGTTGTTCAGCATCGACTCCAGCGCCTCCGGTACGTCGGTAAATGCACAGTTCAAATTCTAGTCAGGAGCCGCTTCGGGCATCCATTTGTGTTTTCCCTGCGCCGGTGTGCAGTCGCCCGACAGCTTCGCGCTCCCAATAACGCCGTATAGCCGTGACCGCTTCGACACGATTTCGGGCGTGCAGTTTCTGCATCACGCAACCCATGTGGTGCTTGACGGTTTTTTCGCTGATCAACAGCTTTGTCGCCACCTCCCTATTGGTCAGCCCCTTTGAAACTTCACGAATGACCTCCTCCTCGCGATGGGTCAGATCGAACGTGTGAATCTGCTCTCCGTGTTCCTTGCTGCTACTCAGCAGTTTGTTGGCAAACTCGGGGGTGATATACGTCTCCCCCTTGGCAACCGACCTGATCGCCAGGACCAGTTCCGGTCCGCTGACACCTTTCAACACATACCCGCGCGCGCCGGCCTCCAGTGCCAAAAAGGCGTCATCTTCGGATTCTGAAACCGTCAGCATCAGAACCTTCACATCCGACAGCTTTGTGGAAATGAACCGCACCGCGGCGAACACATCGCCCGGCATGTTGACGTCCATCAACATCACGTCCGGACGCACCCGCTGGGCAATATCCATGGCGTCCTGCGCATTGGCGCCCTGCTCCACGACCTGAAGATCCGCCCGTTTTCTCAATGTATTGGCAACACCCTCACGCAACATCGGATGATCGTCGGCTATGCCGATACGAATGAATGAACTCATGACGCGCTCCCGAAAGGAAAAGCACTCGAATACTCATTGATTAATAGCAGGAAACCGGGGATGACGCCGGTCACCAGTCGCACGTCCCAGGGTCCAGGCGTTCGGAAGTCAGACTTAGGTCGGATGAAGTCAGATCGTCAATAAGCAAACACTCCTACAAACTACTGAACTTTCATACTCCAACCATTTGTTTTTAAACGCTGTTAAAGACATCAATAAACAGAAAGCCTCATAAAACCCGGATCCGTCTTTCATCCGACCAACAGTCGGTCTCCTGTGCCCAGGTACATGCAGTTCCGGCTCGATAGCAGGCATTTTCGGCCCATGTATCGTCACAACCATCGCGTGAATAGTCCGTCATGACATGTCATGACCTCCTTCAGAAACGGACTTTGGCCAACAAATCCGGGGGCTTAAAGGACGAATGGTCGAGAGGCGTCAAGCGTGGGGAATTGCCGGGAGTTTGCAGCCACTACAGGCTTTGCA
>NZ_AKJL01000104.1 GCF_000282355.1 Pseudomonas sp. GM49 | reverse complement strand
CGGCCCGCCATACCAGGCCAGACGCATTTGCCGCGGCAGCCGGGTACGTCGGGACTGGATGTCGGTCAATTCGAAACGCACGACACTGTCGTCTTGCTTGGGCAAACCTGTGACCCGCCCTTCGACCCAGCGGGTTTCTCCGTCCAGGGCCGGCGGCAACCGGTCATCCAGCGCCCACTGCGCATTCGCGCAGGCCCAACTCAAGCCAAACAGAAAAAACGCCGCCGGATAGGTCCTGAACGGCAGCAACATCAAACCCGCCACCGGCATCGCCAGCCACAACCAGACCGGCGGCAATGCCGGTAAAAAGCGCAAGGTCAGCAGACCCAACGCCAGCGCTATCATCCCTGTGCGCATAAGCCCGTCCTTGAGAGTACCCTTCAAGGCTTAGCCCGCCCGTCGCATGGGCGTCGTCAATAATTGTCACAAAGTCTGAATGGGCAGCTCATAGAATCCAGACATACTTGCCGCCTTGACCGACCGAGAAGCCTTATGCCCCGGCGCTTATTCAAACGTTACATGCCAGACCCGATGAGCATCAGGGAACACAAGTCCTTACGCTTTCTCGGCACGCTGTTGCATGACCCGAACCTGTGGCACCTCAACCGCCACTCCGTTGCCCGCGCCATGGCGGTGGGTCTGTTCGCGGCATTCCTGCCGATCCCGCTGCAGATGCTGCTGGCGGCAATCCTCGCCATCATCGTGCGCGGCAACATGCCGATTGCCGTGAGCCTGGTCTGGCTGACCAACCCGATCACCATGCCCGCCGTATTCTTCTGCACCTATCAGGCCGGCGCCTGGCTGATGGACGTTCCCGCCCGGCAGTTGCCGGACTCGCTGACCTGGGAATGGATCAGGGGAGAAATCTCGACCTTGTGGCAACCGTTTCTGTTGGGCTCGGTCGTGACGGGGCTGGCACTCGGTGCGCTGTCCTACTTCATGGTGATGGCGTATTGGCGCTGGTGGGTGGCCAGACAATGGAAGCGTCGCAAGAAGAGCCGGATGAGATAAATGCAAAACGGCCTCCATTTGGAGGCCGATTTTTTATGCAGGGTCTGGACTGACGCCATCGCGGGCAAGCCCGCTCCCACAAGGATCTGCTGAGTGACATGAATCGCATTCACACCAGAAACCTGTGGGAGCGGGCTTGCTCCGGGCGGCGTTCCGACGATACAGACGACTCGGTCGTCCTCAGGTACGCATCCCGCGCCCGCTGACCAGCAACCGTGCACAACCGAGATACAGCACCACGGTCGCCACCAGCATGAAGGCGATCGCCACACTGATGCGGATATCCGATACGCCAAGGATGCCGTAGCGGAATGCGTTGACCATGTGCAGCACCGGGTTGGCCAGGGACACGGTCTGCCAGAACGGCGGCAGCAAGGTGATTGAGTAGAAGACCCCGCCCAGGTAGGTCAGTGGCGTCAGCACGAAAGTCGGAATGATCGAGATGTCATCGAAATTGCGCGCAAACACCGCATTGATGAAACCCAGCAACGAGAAGATCGTCGCGGTCAGCACCACCACCAGAATGGTCACGCCCAGGTGATGTACTTGCAAATGGGTGAAGAACAGCGACAGCAGGGTCACGATGATCCCCACCATCAAACCGCGCAGCACACCACCCAGGGTGTAGCCGATCAGAATGGTGTGCGGCGACAACGGCGAGACCATCAGTTCTTCAATGGACCGCTGGAACTTGCTGCCGAAGAAACTCGACACCACGTTGCCGTAGGAGTTGGTGATCACCGACATCATGATCAGCCCCGGCACGATGTACTCCATGTAAGTGAAGCCACCCATGTCGCCGATTTGCCGACCGATCAGATTACCGAAGATCACGAAGTACAGGACCATGGTGATGGCCGGCGGCAGCAAGGTCTGCGGCCAGATCCGGGTGAAACGCCGGACTTCACGGTAAACGATGGTGTTGAGGGCAACGAGGTTGGGGCGCAGCTCGGAACTCATACCGCCACCTTCGACAGATTTTTCTCCACCAGAGACACGAACAACTCCTCGAGGCGATTGGTTTTGTTGCGCAGGCTCAACACTTCGATGTTCTGCTGCGCCAGCTGGGTGAACAGCGCGGTGATGCCCATGGACTTGTCCACCTGGACCTCCAGGGTGTGGCTGTCGATCAGCCGGGACGGGTAGCCGAGCAATTGAGGCGCGGCTGGCAGGACGCCCTTGAGGTCCAGCAGGAAGGTTTCGACATGCAGTTGGCTGAGCAACTGACGCATGCTGGTGTTCTCGACGATGGTGCCATGATCGATGATGCCGATGTTACGGCACAACTGCTCAGCCTCTTCCAGATAGTGGGTGGTGAGGATGATGGTGATGCCTTTCTGGTTCAGCTCGGTGAGGAAGCTCCACATCGAGCGACGCAGCTCGATGTCCACCCCGGCAGTCGGTTCGTCGAGGATCAGCAGGCGCGGTTCATGAACCAGCGCGCGGGCGATCATCAGGCGCCGCTTCATGCCGCCGGACAGCGAACGCGACGGCACGTCCTTCTTGTCCCACAGGCCCAGCTGGGTCAGGTACTGCTCGGCGCGTTCCTTGGCGATTTTCGCCGGGATGCCGTAGTAGCCGGCCTGGGTCACAACGATGTCGAAGGTCTTTTCGAACTGATTGAAGTTGAATTCCTGAGGCACTACGCCAATGGAGCGTTTGAGCTGCGCAGGATTCCTGTCCAGGTCGTGACCGAAGATATTCACCGTGCCGCTGGTCTTGTTCACCAGGGTCGAGAGAATGCCGATGGTCGTGGATTTACCGGCGCCGTTCGGGCCGAGCAAGGCGAAAAAGTCACCTTCGGCGACATCCAGATCGATACCATTCAGGGCCTGGAAACCGTTGCCGTAGGTTTTGGTTAGCTGCCGGATGGACAGAGCGGAACTCATATCTGATTTACGCACCAAGAAGGGAAGAAAGGGATAAGTATGGGCGGCGGCGAACAATACAACCGCAACAACTTGGCACAATGGTGCTTGTCGCCGCCACACAAGTACAGTCAAGCGTGTCGATAGTGAGTATTAAGTCAACGCGGTCATGACCGCCTTTTGATACGCCGGACGCTGTTTCAACCGCGCGTACCAGGCCTGCAGATGCGGTTGTGGCGCGCGCTCGATCGGCATCTCGAACCAGGCATAAATGAAACTGCCCAGGGGAATATCGCCCATGCCGATCTCGTCTCCGGACAGATAGGGCTTGCTCGCCAACGCCTGATCGGCCATCGCCAGCAGCGTGTCGCATTCTTTGATCGCCGCCTTGATGGCGGGCCAGTCCTGCTGGTCTGCCGGGGTACGCAGCACACCCCAGAACACGGTACGGAACGGGCCGGCAAAGCTTGAGGTGGTCCAGTCCATCCATTTGTCGGCGCTGGCGCGGGCTTGCAGATCCGCCGGATACCAGGCCGTGCCGTCGGCGTGACGGGCCATCAGGTAACGCACGATGGCGTTGGATTCCCACAACACAAAACCATCGTCATCCAGCACCGGCACCCGACCGTTGGGGTTCATCGCGCGGTACTCGGGTGTATCGACGACACCAAAGGCGCCACCGGCATCGATAGCCTCGTAGGTCAGTCCCAGCTCTTCGGCGGCCCACAATGGCTTTCTGACATTCGATGAGTTTTTCCGACCCCAGATCTTCAGCATGACCGCCTCTTTTTCGGTAAGTGGGCAGGCAGCATACGCCGGATCAGGCGCGACTCAAATCGCTCTGCATGTCGCCCGACAGCGGTTGCTGTTGCTCACCGAAAAGGTGCGGATAGCATTTTTCCAGGTGTTCGAAAAAGAACGCTTCAGGTACATCGGCGAACTGGCCGTGATCGACGAGGTACTCCATCAGCTTCTCGCCATCGCGGTTGAAGGGATGAAAAACGCTGTCGTTGATCCCGTCGAATTCCAGCGGTGCCACATTGAACAGGTCGCAGAGTTTGTGGTTGAACGCTGGTGTCGCTTTGACCCAGCGATCCTGCAAATAAAACTCGGTGTAGCCGTGCATGGCGAACATGTCGCTCTTAAGCAATTCAAGCAGCCGTGGCGTCGACAAATGATTGCGCACATCCGCCAGGCCGATCCGCGCAGGAATCGCGCAATGCCGCGCGGCACCCGCCAGCAACGTGGCCTTGGGCACGCAGTAACTCTCCCCGGCAGCCAATGCATAACTGCCGCGCAGGGTCTGCGGATCGCGACTGAATGTGTACGGGTTGTAGCGCACCGCTTCGCGCACGGCGTAATAGAGATTGATCGCCTGTTCAAGCGGATCGCGACTGGCGCCACGGTGTTTTTCAGCGAACTCCACCACGGACGGATGGTCACTATCGATGAAGCGGCCGGGGCTCAGATACTCGTGCATGAGAATAGTCTCCTGGGGAAGCCCCGAGTCTAGCGAGAGCTTCAGCACAGAGATAACGACATTTCGGCCAAACATGGGCGCTTTGCCGCTCGCTCAATGAACGTTTTTTCCACGTTTGCGGCCCATCTGTCGCACGAAAATCATCCGGGGTTTCCCACGATTCCAATCACATCGCTCCAACCAGCCTGTTTCGCGGATGCGGTCTAAGCTCTGTGGGCTGGTTCGCCCTGGTTTCACGGAGGAATGAATATGCTGCTGTTGTGGATACTGGTACTGCTGGTCGGAATTGCTTATTTGGCCCACCGCCGCATCGCCCCGCTGCCCGCCCTGACCATCGTGGCCGTCTATGTCGTGGCAATGGGCGCTTTCAGCCGTGCGCCGGGCTGGTTGCTGCTGGTTTACTGGGTATTGATCGCCGCCGTCGCCGCGCCCTTGCTGCTGCCCGACCTGCGCCGCAAATTGCTCAGCGCGCCGATGTTCAACTGGTTCCAGAAAACCCTGCCGCCCATGTCGCAAACCGAACGCGATGCCATCGACGCCGGCACGGTGTGGTGGGACGGCGAACTGTTCAGTGGCCGTCCGGACTGGAGCAAACTGCTGTCCTATCCCAAAGCGCAATTGAATGAAGAGGAACAGGCTTTCATCGACGGGCCGACCGAAACACTCTGCACCATGGTCAGTGAATGGCAGCTCGGTCAATCCATGGACCTGCCGCCCGAAGCCTGGACATTCATCAAGGACAACGGATTTTTCGCCCTGATCATCCCCAAAGAGTTTGGCGGCAAGGGTTTCTCTGCCTATGCCCACTCGCAAGTGGCGATGAAACTGGCGAGCCACAGCGGCGACCTCGCAACTACCGTGATGGTCCCCAACTCCCTCGGCCCGGCCGAATTGCTGCTGCACTACGGCACCGACGAACAACGCAATCATTACCTGCCACGTCTGGCACGCGGCGACGACATCCCGTGCTTTGCCCTTACCGGCCCGCTGGCCGGCTCCGACGCCGGCGGCATGCCGGACTCCGGAGTGATCTGCCAAGGTGAATGGCAGGGTCAGGAAGTCCTCGGCCTGCGCCTGAACTGGGAAAAGCGTTACATCACCCTCGGCCCGGTGGCCACCCTCCTCGGCCTGGCCTTCAAGGCTTACGATCCGGATCACCTGCTGGGCGACAAGGAAGACCTGGGCATCAGCCTGGTGCTGATTCCGACCGACACCGCAGGCGTCGAGATCGGCCGCCGCCATCTGCCGTTGGGCGCCGCATTCATGAATGGCCCGAACTCAGGCAAGGACGTGTTCGTCCCGCTGGAGTTCCTCATCGGCGGCCAGGAGATGCTCGGCAAAGGCTGGATGATGCTGATGAATTGCCTGTCGGTCGGGCGTTCGATTTCCCTGCCGGCGGTGGGCACCGGCATGGCCAAGTTCACCAGCCTGGTGACGGGCCAATACGCTCAGGTTCGCGAGCAGTTCAATGTGCCGATTGCCGCTTTCGAAGGCATTCAGGAAGCCATGGCGCGCATTGGCGGCAACACCTGGATGATGGACGCCGCCCGCATGCTGACCGCCAATGCGGTCGACCTGGGCGAGAAACCGTCGGTACTGTCGGCGATTCTCAAGTACCACCTGACCGAGCGCGGCCGCGACTGCATCAACGATGCGATGGACGTGCACGGCGGCAAGGCGATCATCCAGGGGCCGAATAATTACCTCGGTCGCAAATGGAACTGCGTGCCGATCTTCATCACCGTGGAAGGCGCAAACATTCTCTCGCGCAACCTGATGATCTTCGGCCAGGGCGCGATTCGCTGCCATCCCTTCGTCCTCAAGGAAATGGCCCTCACCGGCCGTGAAGACAAGGATCAGGCGCTCAGAGAATTCGATGAGCTGCTGCTCAAGCACATCGGTTTTGCCGTGGGCAACGCCGCCAGTACGCTAGTGTTGAATCTTGGTTTCGGGCACCTGGAACACACCCCGGGCGATAAACTCAGCCAGGGTTACTTCCGCGCACTCAATCGTCAGGCCGCTGCTTTCGCCATGCTCGCCGACCTCAGCATGATGCTGCTGGGTGGTGAGTTGAAACGCCGGGAACGTCTGTCCGCACGGCTGGGTGACGTGCTGAGCAACCTTTACCTGGCCTCTGCCGCACTCAAGCGCTACAACGATCTCGACTCACCGTCGTACATGACGCCGCTGCTGGCCTGGGCCATGGAGGAAAGCCTGGGGCAGGCGGAACGGGCCATGGATGAACTGCTGAGCAACTTCCCGAACAAAGTCGTGGGCTGCCTGTTGCGGGTGATCGTGTTCCCGTTCGGTCGCCGGCACAAAGGGCCATCGGACAAACTCGGTGCCGAAGTCGCTGCGTTGATTGGCCGCGCCAAGGGCGACCCTGCTCTGGAGGAATTGCTCCAGGGTTGCTATCGCCCACAAGCGAGCGACGATCCGGTCGGGGCATTGCAACACGCTTGCAATCTGTTGAGCGCCGCACAGCCACTGCAGAAAAAGCTGCACGTGGCACTCAAGAGTGGCCAGGTCAAACCGCTGGCCGGTGAGTCGGTGATCGATGCCGCGCTCGAGGCTGGCGTGTTGCAGCCGGTGGAAGCCCAAACCCTGCGTGAAGCCGAAGCGGCCCGGCGCAAGGTGATCGATGTCGATGACTTTGACAAAAAGGCTTTGGCACTGGCCAAGGGAAAAGTCCGCTGATCCCTCCAGACATGTAAAAACGGGCGCGGGCGCTTTATACTCCTGCGCCCGTTTTGCTCTTGAGGACTTATCTCGTGTCCAACATCGTTGCCGATCATCTCGTTTTACTCGACCACCTGCGCAGTATCCTGGTCGCCGTAGGTGAGGCCGAGCAGGTTCCCGAAGAAAGCCATGCCTTGTTCCTTGAGCGCTTCGACGAACTGCTTGCGTCACTTCCGATCGATCCGATCGAAAGCCAATACCTGGGCCAGGACATCCTGACTCAAGTCATTTCCCGTTATCCGCAAATCGCCCACCTGATTCCGCGGGATCTGCTGTGGTATTTCGCCGGTGACTGCCTGCACTACTTGTCCGATGAAGAAATCGACCTGTATCAGGCACTGGAAGAACGCCGCTTCGAAGCCGAACAGAACGACGAACCTTTCGACTGGAACCAGGAAAAACAACTGCTGGCGCTGTCGAACCAGGACAGCAAGCACTGATCCTCGACTGGTCATGCAAAAGGCCCGCATGGTTGAACATGCGGGCCTTTTTTTCGCTCAGAACAGGCCGTCACTCTCCGGCAGTTCATATTCCGATGGGGACCAACCCGGACCATTCGACTTACCCGGCTTGCCCAGCGTCGGTTCCTTCTCCAGGCACTCCACCAGGTAATCGATCAACACCCGAAGCTTTGGCGGCAGGTATCGGGTTGGCGAATGCAGCAACCAGGCACCTCCGTGGTAGGACGCCAGAAAGGTCCAGTCCGGCAGCACTTGCACCATCAACCCTTTCTCCAGGGCATGGCGCGCCGTGAAATACGGCAGGCTGCCAATCCC
>NZ_AKJL01000103.1 GCF_000282355.1 Pseudomonas sp. GM49 | reverse complement strand
GGCAGGCTGCGTAAAGCACTCGAGCCGTTGGCCGGCGTCATCGCGACGGCACGCGGTTATGCCCTGCAAACGCCGGTGTGTACGCAGGTGGTGACACTGGCGCAACCGGTCGAGGAAAAATTTGCCGCGGTATTTGCCTGCCTTGCCGATGGCGAGACGTGGTCGAGTTCCGCCCTGGCACTGGCGCTGGGTACCAGCCAGCGCACAGTGCAACGGGCGCTCGATACGCTGGCGGCGCAGGGCAAGGTGCAGTGGTTTGGCCGTGGTCGCGCGCGGCGCTGGATGACACCGCCCGTGCCGGGATTCGCGACGACCTTGTTACTCCCGGCACCGCTGCCGGGTGGCTAGGATGAACGCCACCAACCCACATCGAGGAATGCCAGATGAAACACTCAACTGCTGAAATCATTCGTGAATATGGCCCGTTTGCCGATGTCGACCATGTGTGCGGCGTCACCTGGGACGGCGAAAAGGTCTGGTTCGCGAGCAACAGCAAAATCAACGCCCTGGATCCGGAAAGCGGCAAGGTGCTGAGCTCGATCGATGTCGCTGCCCATGCCGGCACCGCGTTCGATGGAGAACATCTGTTCCAGATCGCCGAAGACCGCATCGACAAAATCGACCCCCGCACCGGCCGCATCCTCTCGACGATCCCCGCCCCCGGCGCAGGCACCGATTCGGGCCTTACCTGGGCCGAAGGAACGTTGTGGGTGGGCCAGTACCGCGAACGCAAGATTCACCAGATCGACCCCGAGACCGGCAAGATCCTGCGCACCATCGAATCCAACCGTTTCGTCACCGGCGTGACCTGGGTGCAAGGTTCGCTGTGGCATGGCACCTGGGAGGGCGACGAGAGTGAGTTACGTCGCATCGACTCGCAAACCGGTGAAGTACTGGAGAGCCTCAAGATGCCGGAAGGCGTCGGCGTGTCGGGGCTGGAGTCCGATGGCGGCGAGCGGTTGTTCTGCAGTGGCGGCGATAGCGGCAAGGTGAGGGTGGTGCGTCGGCCTGCATGACGCACGGATTGCCGGGTGTAACCTGTGTGGGAGTGAGCCTGCTCGCGATAGCGGTGGGTCAGCCGATATCAATGTTGAATGTGCTGGCCTCATCGCGAGTACGCTCGCTCCCACGACTCAGACGGTTTGTGGATGCTGATCGTTGATCTCGTACCAATCCGCTTTCGAGCCGACACAAACATGTTTTTGCTTGCGTGTTCGTAGCGGCGTATCCAGCGAGCCGAGGGCAATCGAAACCCACTCGGAAAACGCGCCTGTCGAGTCAGTCCAGAACAGCGAAGATCCGCAGCGGGAACAGAACTGCCGCGTGACACCTTTGGACGATTCAAACGCCTGCAACGAATCTGTGCCGGTCATGATCGACAGCGCCGAGGCGGGTGCGCTCGCGTAGGTCGCAAACGCAGCCCCATGGCTCTTTCGGCATTGGCTGCAATGGCAATGGGTGACGGCTTTCAGCTCGGTCGACAAGCCATATTTGATGGCGCCGCAGAGGCAACTGCCTTGGTGAAATTCATCCATGTAATGTCATCTCCTTGTCGATAGTATTTTTGTTTCCTGCCGTGTTTTCTGCTGGTCGAAATCGGTCTAAAAGCCCGGTTGGCAACTGTGCCTGTTTTGCTATCCTCAACCTTGTAGGTGAAGACGCAGACTGATGCGCAAAAGGATAGCAAGGAGACGTGGGGCGCGTTCCGAAGGGTACACGGTTAGAAAGATCCCCGCGCTGGGATCCAGCCCTTATGCCGTGTGAAGCAGAAGAGTTCCATTACAGTTTCACGACTCTTTTGTGGGAGGCCTGATAAACCTTGTAAGCCGGAGACCAGCACCGGCCACCTACTTACATTCATCCACGAGCCCGCCCAGTGCGGGCTTTTTAATGCCCGCAAAGTCGGTCTGGCCAGTGGTTCAGGGCGCGCCAAACAGCATCGTCCAGTAAACACCGTTGTCGCTGCGCGCGTTGGCGGCGTACGCGGCACCGACCTGGGTGAACATCGGGTTCATCAGGTTGGCGCAGTGCCCGGGGCTGGCGAGCCAGCCGGCCATGGCCTTGCTCGGTGAACCTTGCCCGGCGGCGATGTTTTCACCGATCTGCCGGCCACGGTAACCAGCGGCCCTGGCGCGGTCGTAGGGCATGTCGCCGTCGGGGTCCTGGTGGGCGAAATAGTTGCCATAGGCCATGGCCTTGCTATGGCCCTGGGCTGCGGCGCCGAGGGAGGCGTTCCAGGTCAGCGGCCGCGCGGCGGCGAAACGCTGGCGACCACACAGGCGCGGTTTTGCCCGGGCCGCGTTGACCTGCGCCAGCAACGCCTGGCCGGCGCTGCGTGGATCGCCGGTTTGCCCGTCGAGCACCGGCCGCGCCAGCACCACTTGCCACTCACTCCCGGCGCGGCTGACGCCGATGTCGGCGTATTGGTTGTCGAGCAGTGCGGCGCAATGCTCGTCCTGGAACATATCAAAGGCCTCTTCGGCATCCCGCGCACCCACCACACGGATCGACCGCACCATTGTGGCCTGATAGCCGGAAGCCTTTAACCGGTCCCGCAACCCACCGCCATAGCCAACGGGCAGGGCCAGGTTCGATTTGAGCGTCAGGGGTGATAAGCGTTGCGTCGGCCGCCGGTCGCAGCGTTGCGGATGAGCACGATAGTCGTTGATGGCGTCCACCAGTTGCCGTTGCCCATCGGCGTGGGCGGGGCTGGCAAAAACGGGGAGCAGGGAAAACAGGCACAGCGAAGAAAAGCGCAAGGCAACGACAGTTTGGCGCATGGACGGACAACTCGGATGAGATGACGACGATAGGAGGGGAAAAATGCTCGGGTATGACTGGCGTCTTGGGACAAGGTTCACGGCGGACGTGAACCTGTTTATTGTCGGAACCAAATGTCCGACGAAGGGTATTGAAAACCGGCCGGCAACGCGGACCTCTGTAGGAGCGAGCTAGCTCGCGATGGACTCAAACGCAACGCGTTGAATCAGGAAGCGCGCGTTATCGTTAGCTCCCATCGTCGGATCGCCGCCCGGAGCAAGCTCGCTCCTACAGAAGCCGTGGGTCGGGCCGGATCAGTCCATGCAGGCGTACACCACCAGTTCCACCAGCATTTCTTCCCGGGCCAGCCCTGCCACCACCATGGCGGCGCGGTTAGGGTAGGGCGCCTGGAAGTATTCGGCGTAGACCGCATTCACGGTTGCCAGGTAGCTGCGGTCGGTCACGTAGATCAGCACTTGAGTGACCGCGTCCAGCGAGCTGCCGGCGGCTTGCAGGGTGTGGCGCAGGTTGTCCAGGGTCTGCCGGGTTTGCGCTTCGATGCCGCCGTTCACCACCTGGCCCTGGCGGTCGATGGGGATTTGCGCGGTGTACAGCGTGCCGTTGCCGACAACCGCCCATTCCAATGGCGCACGCGAGGCAAAGAGGTCGGTCTTGATTGCCTGTTTCATTGATGCTTCCTGATGCGGGTTTGAGGGTTTTACCGGGCGTCGCTGCCTTCGCCGGCTCCACGGCGACGGGACTCTTCGGTGCTTTCCACCAGCACCCGTTCACCCAGTTTCTTCAACTGGGCCCAGATTTCATCATTGACCTGAAGCCCGCCCGCGGGTGTCGGTTGACTGTGTTCAAACGTCGGGGCCGCGTCTTCGGCACTAAGGCGTGGCAGCAGCGCGAAGTGCCGGGAAATCAGCACGTTGATGCTTTGCTCGTCGTCCTGCGCTGGTTGCGGCAGGTCATACACTCGCAAGGCCGGGCTGGTGTGGCCGGCGCTGAAGGTGGCCACCAGTTCTTGCCGGGCATCGCGCCAGTACACACAAAAATTCAGACCTTGTCCGGCACAGCGCGCCAGGTAGCCCAGCAGCAGAATGCGGTTGTGACAATGGCGGACGCGGATCAGCGCACTGCCACCGCGCAAGGCCTTGCTCACCCCCAGTTCGATGGCCAGGGCGGCACAGCGCAACACGCTCTGGCCATGGGCATCGAGTGTCAGTTGCGTGGCATCTTCGTAGCAGGTTTCGATGGGGCGATCGACTTCATCGTGAAGGAAGTCCAACGCCTTTTTCAGCGCACCGATACCATCGAGCCCTTGCTGTTGCAGCCTGGCGATCATCTCGGCGGCGTCGTCGCAATCACCGGGTGCAAAACCGATGCCTTCGAAGGCCTTGCGGCAGATCACCTGGATTTCATTGAGCGATACACGCATTTCAGAGTGCTCCGGCAGCGTTGGTCAGTTCAGGCATGACGGCAAAATTCCAGTCGTCGGGGAACGGCTGGCCGATCTCGCTGACCAGCGGTGCTCCCTGAAACAAGGTGATGCGCACCCAACGGCTGGACTTGGGATCGAACTTGCCGGCGCCGAAGAACGCCAGTTTGCAGCGCAGCAAGTGGATCGGCAGCATGCTGCGGTCCATCAGGTTGGCGCGGATCTCCCCGAAGGCGCAGCGGGCCATGCCTTGCAGGCGGCAGACAGTGCCTTTGAACTGCGGCAGTGCCAGTAGAAAGTGTGCGGTCAATTGCCGTGGGTGTTGCTCGCGGTAGGCAAGCAGGGCGCGATGACAACGTTGAATGTTGTGCGCAATCCCCAACTGCATTTCTTTCTCGGCACCTGGCTCCATGGCCCGTTCACCCAGGCGTGGTTCTTCCTTTTCCGCCGAGCGATACCAGAAAAAGTGGTTGGCCTCGGCACCGCTCAAGTCGTACTCGAACGCCCAGCGGTACTCTGTCTCGATGAGGTCGCACAGCTCATCCAGCGGCATCCCGGCGTTCAGGCGAAACCCCTCGTTGACCGACATCTGCTCCGCCAGCGGATCGACCTGTTCGGGGTACAACTCCAGCAGCAGGCTGACCAGCAGCTCCTGGCAACCCGCGCCGACATTCACTTCGGCCCAGGCTTGCAGCCGCGACCACAAACCCGCGTTGACGGACTGGCCCGTGAACCACTCGGCCAGTTGTTCGAGATCGACCAGCGTCTGCTGGTCGATACCGCTTTGCCGTTGGTCCTCGGTGCTGGTTTGCTGCAAGTGCTGACGGGCCCGTTGCAGCAACGCCTGAAAGCGCTGGGTATGAGGCAAGTCGGCCGCTTGCGCCACCACTTGTGCCAGTGCGGTCTCCCTGGCCCACACCCATTGGTTGACCAATTGCGGGTGATTGATCAGGAACGGCGCCATGCCCAACCCCGTGGAATTGCCGACCCCAAGGTAACGCTGCAGGGCGGGATCCAGACCCACTGCCCGCTGTGGGTTGCGCGCCCGGGCCATGTGCTCGATCTGCTCGATGCTGAAATGCCGCAACAGGTACACGGTAAACATTTGTGCGCTGAACGGTTGTGTGAAGTCCGCAGTGCCTTGCAGGCAACTGAAGTCGGCGATGCCGAACTTGCCGTTGCCGTACACTGCGGTGGTGCGATACAGGTAGCCGACCTCAGCCAGTTGCCGTGGGTCTGGCTGACAGCCTTCGGCCAGCGCTTCAAGGAATCGCTCGAAGTTGCGCAGGCTGCGGTTGGCCCGTGACAGCACCAGCACTCGCGAATCAAAACGTCCGGCTTCCTGTAGCGGCACATTGCGTCGCAGGTCGGCCAATTGCTGTACGTCGACATCACCGGCAAGCAGGACAAAACTGACGTCCCATTGATCGGCAATTACCCGGTCGCTGCGTTTTTCCGGAGGCAGGTACATCGAGAAAATCACGCAGTGATAGTGAGCGCTGGCGGTGTCGATGCGGTAGATCGCCGTCCCGAAGCCCTCAGCGTCCAGATCGAAGCAAGTGCGCTGGATGCGCCACTGCTCGTTCATCATCCGCCGCATGCTGCTGCGCACGAAACTCAAGCGGCTCTGAAAGTGGCTGCCCAGCCGCTCCAGGTCCATGACCCGGGCGGCGGGCCGCAAGGCCGAAGAGGTGTCTGTGTCGGTGTGCGACATCATTGCGATTCCTGAACTGTTCATCATCAGACTGCCTGTTCGCGAGCCATCTGCCGGGCGATGCGCAGTGCATCCCAGAGCGACGGCAGAATCAGCAGTGAAACCGGTACGGCGGTGATTACGATAAAGGATTGCAGCGCCGTGACCCCACCCGAACCAATGGTGATCAACACCACGGCGGCCAGGCCCATGCCGATGGCCCAGAAGGCACGCAGCCATTGTTTCGGCTTGTCATTGCTGGACATGGCCATCGCCACGGTGAACGCCATTGCATCGCCGTTGGTGGCCACGGAAATGAAGCTCAGGAACAGGAACAGCGCCGAGATCAGGCCACCCAGGGGCAGGTTCTGGGTGACGCCCAGCAGCAGGTCTTCGGGCTGCGCGCCGTGGGCAGTGACGATGCCCGGCGTCTGCAGCTCCATGCCGATGCCGGCGCCACCGACCACGGTGAACCAGAACATGGTCACCAGCGGGGCGATGATCGACAGGGTCATGATCACTTCGCGGATGGTCCGGCCACGGGAAATCTTCGCCACATACAGGGCAACCATTGGCGCGTAGCCAATGAACCAGCCCCAGTAGAACACCGTCCACCAGTCGAGCCATTTCGGATCGGCGCGGAACAGGGTCATTGGAATGAACTGTTCAAGGTGCAAGGCAAACGCGGTGGGAAAGCCGCCGAGAATGAACGCGGTGGGCCCGAGCAGCACCATGAACACCGCCAGGCCAATCATCAGCCAGACGTTGATCTCACTGACGAATCGGATGCCTTTGAGCCCAACCAGGCAGGACGTGGTGTACATCACCGTGACCAGCACGATGGTGATGGATTGCACCACCAGGTCATTGGGAATGCCCCAGACCGAGTGCAACGCGCTGCTGATCTGCAGGCCGAGGAAACCGATCGGGCCGATGGTGCCGGCGACGACGGCGATGATCGAGGTGGCGTCTGCCAGGGTGCCGATCGGTCCCTTGAGCGCGCGTTCGCCGAACAAGGGATAGAGCAAGGTGCGCGGTGCCAGTGGCAAGCCTTTGTCGTAATGCAAATGCATCAGCACGATGGCCAGCAGGCTGCCCAGCACTGCCCAGGCCAGGAAGCCCCAGTGCACGAACGATTGCGCGAGCGCAGCGTGTGCGGCGGCTTCGGTGTACGGTTGCACCCCGGCGAACAACGGTGGTGGGCTGGCGAAGTGCATCATCGGTTCCGCTGCCGCCCAGAAGGCACCGCCGCCGGCGAGCAGGGCGCACATGATCACGGCGATCCAGTTGAAGGTGCTGGAGTCGGGCCGCTGATCAACGCCGCCCAGTCTGACGCGCCCGCACTTGCTGAAGCAGATGATCAGGCTCATGGCAAAGGTCGCGAGCATCAGGATCTGCCAGTACAACCCGAAGAACTTCGTCGACCAGGCGAACAGCGTGTTCACCAGCAGCGACACGCCATCGATGTCGACCAGTGCCGCGATCAGGAAGGCGCCGAGGAAGCCGCCACTAATGAGGAACAGCGGCCAGTCGATGTCTTTTTTCTGCGGTGCAAGGTCCAGTGGCTGGACGTCGGCTTGCAGGGTGTCGGATGTTTTCATGATGCCTCCAAAATACGCGCCTGGGGCTGTGCATCGCCGGTCGGGGAGATGAACGGGAGGCTATTGTTGTTATTTTTCATGCTGTCCTCACGGTGTCGATCAAGAGTCAGTTTTGCGCCGTCGTAGCGTTTTCCAGCAGGCGCAGCCAGTTGAGTCCCATGATGTTGCGTACCTCGTCCTCGGCGAAGCCACGGTCGCGCAGGCCCTGGGCGATCACCGGGAAATCCCGGCTGTCGCGGAACCATTGCAGCGGTGCCGGCCAGTTGGCGTTGTCCTTTGATCCTTCGCCGTAATCCTTGTCTTTGCTCCAGCGCCCGTTGCGCATCCATTCGAGCACTTGCAGGGGTTGTTGCTGGCACAGGTCGGTGCCGATGCCGATGTGTTCGACGCCCATCAATTCCGCGGTGCTGGCGACCATGTCGCAGAAGGATTCCAGGGTGCAGCCCGACGCACCCTTGAGGTGGAACGGGTAAGTGCTGAAGCCCAGCAGGCCACCGGACTCGGCGATACCGCGCAACACCGCGTTGGATTTGTTGCGCTTGGCCGCGTGGAAGCTCGACGGGTTGGCGTGGGAGACGATCACCGGCCGGCTCGACAGCTCGATGGCTTCCAGGGTGCTGCGCTCGGCGCTGTGGGACATGTCGATCAGCATGCCGACGCGGTTCATCTCGCGAATCACCTGGCGGCCGAAACGGCTGATGCCATTGTCTTCGGTCTCGTAGCAACCGCTGGCCAGCAGGCTCTGGTTGTTGTAGGTGAGCTGCATGATCAGCACACCGAGCTGGCGGAAAACCTCCACCAGGCTGATGTCGTCTTCAATCGGCGAGCAGTTCTGGAAGCCGAAGAAAATCCCGACGCGGCCTTCCTGATGCGCCAGACGAATGTCCGAAGCCTCGCGTACCGGACGAATCAGCTGCGGCCAGGTTTCGAAGCGGCGGTTCCACTCGCCGATTCGCGACAGGGTTTCCCGGGCGTTCTCGTGGTAGGCGATGGTGGCGTGTACCGCGCTCAGGCCACCTTCCTGCATCTGGCGAAAGATCTCTTCGTTCCAGTGGGAATATTGCAGGCCGTCGATCATCAATAAGTCGTGCATGCTGATCTCCCGTTCAAGGTCGCACGTAGGTGGTCTTGACCACCGTGTAGAACTCGCGGGCGTATTGCCCTTGCTCGCGTGGCCCGAAGCTGGAGGCTTTGCGGCCGCCGAACGGCACGTGGTAATCGGTGCCAGCGGTGGGCAGATTGACCATGACGCAACCGGTGCGGGCCCGGCGCTTGAAGTCGCTGGCATGACGCAGCGACTGGGTGATGATTCCGGCGGTGAGGCCGTATTCGGTGTCGTTCAACACGGCGAGGGCTTCTTCGTAATCGTTGACCCGGATCACACAGGCAATCGGCCCGAAGACTTCCTCGCGGTTGATGCGCATGTTGTTGTGACTGTTGATGAACAGGGCGGGGCGCATGTAGTGCCCGGCCGGTTGCAGGTTCAGCAATTCGCCGCCCTCGACCAGGGTCGCGCCTTCGTCTTCGGCCAGTTGCAGGTAATGGAGGTTCTGTTCCAGTTGCCGGGCTTCGGCCACCGGGCCGATCTGCACTCCTTGTCCGAGGGCATGGCCGACTTTCAACTGACGCATGCGCGCCACCAGTGCTTCGACGAAACGGTCATGGATGCCGTCGCAGACGATCAATCGCGAAGAGGCCGTGCACTTTTGCCCGGTGCCGAAGAAGGCGCCGTTCAACGCGCATTCCACGGCAATGTCGAGGTCGGCGTCATCGAGCACCACCAAGGCGTTCTTGCTGCCCATTTCCAGTTGGCAACGCACCAGATTGCTGGCGGTGGCGACCGCGACGCGGCGACCGGTTTGCAGGGAACCGGTGAAGGTCAACGCGTCGATGTCGGCGGACTGGATCAGGCTTTCGCCGACCACAGCGCCGCTGCCCATGACCAGGTTGAAGGTGCCGGCGGGCAAGGTCTGACGGCTGATGATTTCAGTCAGGGCCCAGGCGCTGGCCGGCACCAGGTTGGCCGGTTTGAACACGACTGCGTTGCCGAAGGCCAGGGCCGGTGCAATCTTCCACGCGGCGGTGGCCATGGGGAAATTCCATGGCGTTATGATGCCGACTACGCCCACCGGTTCACGCTGGACTTCGATCTCGATGCCGGGACGTACCGAGGCGGCTGTCTCGCCCATCTGACGCAGCACTTCAGCGGCGTAGTAGTGAAAGAACTGCGCGGAGCGATTGACCTCGCCGATGCCCTCGGCCAGCGGCTTGCCTTCTTCCCGGGAGAGCAGTTCGCCGAGCTCTTCCTTGCGCGCCATCAACTCGTTGCCGATGGCCATCAACACGTGCTGGCGCTGTTCCAGGCCACTGAGGGCCCATTGTGGCTGGGCGTCGCGGGCGGCGGCGATGGCATCCAGCGTCTGTTCGGTGCTGGCCTGATGGTAATGGCCAATGAGGTCTTGTACATCCGAAGGGCTGTGGTTGGCGATGACACCTTGGCCTTCGCACCAGTTACCGCCGATGTAGTTTTTGCAGGGTTGCAGTGCCATGGGAACCTCCGATTGCGTTGGCTCCATCTTGAGAGTATTAGTCTGCAAATAAAAATTAATAATAAATATGAAACGATAAGGAAAACTAACCGTGCTGCCCGAGCTGAAGATTACCCAACTGCGCTATTTCGTCCTGGTTGCCCAGTTGAAAAGCTTTCACGGCGCGGCGAAGCAGGCATATCGCACGCAACCGGCACTGTCCCTGGCCGTGCGCGAGCTGGAGCAGAAGCTCGGCCAGCCGCTGTTCGAAAAGGGTGGCAAAACCGAACTGACGCCATTCGGTGAGCACTGCTTGCCGCTGTTCCAGGATTTGCTCGCGCATCACGACCGCATCGCCCGCGAAGTCAGCTTGCTGGCGCGGCATGAAATCGGTCAGGTGAGCATCGCTACGGTGCCTTCGGTGGCCAGTCGGTTGTTGCCGCATCTGCTCGCACGGTTTGTCAGCGAGCACCCGAAAATGCAGATCAGCATGCAGGATGGCAACGCCGACAGTGTCCAGCAGTTGTTGGTCCAGGGGCAGGTGGACTTTGCGATCAGCAGCGTGTGGACTGCGGACGAAAACATTGAGTTCGTGCCGATCCTGAGTGATCGGGTGGGAGTGGTCTGCCGCCACGATCATCCATTGGTGGCGAACGGCGAGGCCTTGCATTGGTCGAGCCTGCAAGCCTACCCGCTGGTGCGCAATGGCACCTCGCGCTTGCTCGCAGGCACGGACGCGGCGGGGTTGCTGGACAGCAGTCTGCTGTTCGTCTCCAACATGATTTCGCTGATCGCGATGCTGGAAGAGGGCATCGGTATCACGACGCTGCCGTCCCTGGCGTTCCCGCAGGGCAATGAGAAACTGGCGTTCCTGCCGCTTTCTGAACCACGGGTGGAACGCCAGATCGGCATCCTGTGCCGTAAGGGGCACAGCCTGTCGCCGGCGGCAGCCGAGTTGATGGGGTTTCTCAAAGCGAACATGCAGATGGTCGATCTTTAGGGTCAGTCTCCGAGTGGCGGCTCCGGGCTTTCTGTCGGTCGCAGCCTGAAGCGACAGACATGCCCGCCGCGCACCATGCATTCGCTGTGCTCGACTTCACCGCCGCCCAGTGTGCCGATCAAGGCCAGGTCCAGTTCGCAGACCACCGGGTGCTCGGCGGCCAGGCGATGGAACACGCAGTTATGGGCGACGATTTCCGGGGTGCCGCCTGAGCGAAAAAACACCTCGGCTTCGTAGCCCGTCTGGTTCATGTGCTGCACGATCCTGGCTTCATCCACGACCTGTTGTTCCAGGTCAGAAGCCAGCTTGCGGCCCATGCTGCGCATCAGCGAGGCCAGGGCTTCGGGGCCGATGATGGCGGCGACTTCATCAATCAATATGCTGGCCAGTAGCTGATAGTGGCGAGGGAACTGCTCCCGCGCGTGATCGGTGAGCCGATACAGCTGCTCCGGACGACGGCCCGTCGGACGGGTGTCGCCGCGCAGCACCAGACCGTCACGCTCCAGCGCCGCCAGATGTTGGCGGATCGCCGTGCGCGTGACGGCCAGATGTTCAGCCAACTCGTCAATGCTCATGCCGCCCCCATGGTGCAGCAGTGCATTAAGCAGGTCCTGCTGTGTTCGGCCCAGTCCTTCCAGCATGGTGTGCCCTCGCGCGGTATCAGAACTTGTCCGGGAATTGCTTGACTAGCGCGCCGGTCAACGCGTCGGCCAACGCCAGGATGTGCGTGCGCATCATCGCCCAGGTGCGGGCTTCGTCGGTGTAATCGTGCGCGGCAAACTCATCGATCTGGGCAATGTGGTGACCGCCATGGGCTGACAACATGTTGACCAGTGTGGCTTCAGGCAGATTGGGGTTGGCGGTGGCCAGGAAAGCCGCAATCGCCTTGGCATTGCTGGTCAATTCGGTGACCGCAGCCTGCTTGCCTTTCGCGTCTTTCGCGACGGTGGCGTCACTGTAGTGTTTCACCGCGCCCCAATGACCGGCAAGCAGCTTGAGCAATTGATCCGCCGCCGGTTGGCCGTAGAGCGGGGCGATGCTGTTGGCAATCTTGGTGGCGTTATCGACCACCTGATAGGCCGCGACCTTGGCTTGTTTCTGATCGCCGGACTGGTTGGCCAGCGAATAGTCGCGGATCCAAAAAATATGCTCGACCCATAGATCCCGCAGCGCCAGGCGCGTGGTCACTGCAGGCGAGTCGGCATCCGTGGACGCGGGCGATGGAGCGGCGTTACTCCAGGCTGGAAGGGCAAGTAAGGCGAGGAGCAGGTAGATTGCGATTTTATTGTTCATCATTGCACCCGTGAATTGGACAAATAAAAACAAAGCATCAAATCGGTTAACTGAGCCGAACAGCGATGAGGCAGCACACACCGAGCTATTAACGACAAGTTTGTCGCTCGAGTGAAACTGGTTTGGCATAATTCAGCTTTTAATGAACCGAGTTCAGTTTCTAATGAATCTCGACGTTCATGACGGCACCCTCTGAAAGTGGGAACGTTCGACAATATCAATATAGGCATAAAAATATGTTTTTATTGGGTGGAGGCGAATTCTCGGATGAACGGCCATAGCCTGTCGCCGAAAGTGAGTTGGCTGTTTGTGGCGAGGGGGCTTGTCGGCCGCCGCACCGCCCC
>NZ_AKJL01000102.1 GCF_000282355.1 Pseudomonas sp. GM49 | reverse complement strand
CCGCCGATCAGGAAGCCACGGGTGCGGCTGTCGCCAGCGGCCCAGGCCAGGTCGCCGATACGCTGGAAGCCGAACATCGAGTAGAAGATGTAGAACGGCAGCATCGGCTGGTTGTGGCTGGAGTACGAAGTACCGGCAGCGATGAAGGAGCTCATGGCGCCCGCTTCGTTGATGCCTTCTTCGAGGATCTGACCCTTCTGATCTTCCTTGTAGAACATCACCTGGTCTTTATCGACTGGCTCGTAGAGCTGGCCGACGGAGGAGTAGATGCCCAGCTGACGGAACATGCCTTCCATACCGAAGGTACGGGCTTCGTCCGGAATGATCGGCACGATGCGCGGGCCGATTTCCTTGTCCTTGACCAGTTGCGCGAGGATCCGCACGAAGGCCATGGTGGTGGAGATTTCGCGGTCGCCCGAGCCGTCCAGGATCGCCTTGAGGGTGTCCAGTGGCGGAGTCGGGATGTTGAAGCTCTTGGCGCGACGCTGAGGTACGAAGCCGCCCAGTGCGGTACGGCGCTCGCTCAGGTAACGGGCTTCGGCGCTGCCTTCTTCCGGTTTGAAGAATGGCAGGTTTTCCAGCTCGTCGTCCTTGACCGGGATGTCGAAGCGGTCGCGGAACAACTTCAGGCTGTCGACATCGACTTTCTTGGTGTTGTGCGCAGTGTTTTTCGCTTCGCCTGCACCGGTGCCATAACCCTTGATGGTCTTGGCCAGGATGACGGTCGGTTGTTCTTTGTGGTTGACCGCTTCGTGGTACGCCGCGTAGACCTTGTACGGGTCGTGGCCGCCACGGTTGAGCTTCCAGATCTCGTCGTCGGACAGGTCTTCAACCATCGCCTTGAGTTCCGGCGTGTTGAAGAAGTGTTCACGCACGAACGCGCCGTCTTTGGCCTTGTAGTTCTGGTACTCGCCGTCGATGACTTCGTCCATGCGGCGTTGCAGGATGCCGTCGACGTCCTTGGCCAGCAGTGGGTCCCAGAAACGGCCCCAGATGACTTTGGTCACGTTCCACTGAGCACCGCGGAACACGCCTTCGAGTTCCTGGATGATCTTGCCGTTGCCGCGAACCGGGCCGTCGAGGCGCTGCAGGTTGCAGTTGATGACGAAGATCAGGTTGTCCAGCTTCTCGCGGCCGGCCAGGGAGATCGCGCCCAGGGATTCCGGCTCGTCGCACTCGCCGTCGCCCAGGAAGCACCAGACTTTCTGCTTGCCTGGCTGGATAAAGCCACGGTGTTCCAGGTACTTCATGAAGCGAGCCTGGTAGATCGCCTGGATCGGACCCAGACCCATGGATACGGTCGGGAACTGCCAGAAGTCAGGCATCAGCCAAGGGTGCGGGTAGGACGACAGGCCCTGACCGTCGACTTCCTGGCGGAAGTTGTTCATCTGGTCTTCGGTGATGCGGCCTTCCATGAATGCACGGGCGTAAACGCCTGGCGAGGTGTGGCCCTGGAAGTAGATCAGGTCGCCGCCGTGTTCGTCGCTCGGGGCCTGGAAGAAGTAGTTGAAGCCGATGTCATACAGGGTCGCACTGGAAGCGAAGCTGGAGATGTGACCGCCGAGGTCAGAATCTTTCAGGTTGGTACGCATTACCATGGCCATCGCGTTCCAGCGTACCAGCGAGCGAATGCGGCGTTCCATGAACAGGTCGCCAGGCATGCGTGCTTCGTGGGTAACGGGGATCGTGTTGCGGTAAGGCGTGGTGATGGCGTAAGGCAACTGCGAACCGCTGCGGGTCGCGAGTTCACCCATACGGGTCATCAGATAGTGAGCACGGTCTTCGCCTTCTTTGTCGAGAACCGATTCCAGGGCGTCCAGCCATTCCTGGGTTTCGACGGGATCGAGGTCTTGCATGGCTTGCTCCAGGGCGGAAAGGCTACCAGAATCGGTTGCCTGAGTTAGCGACTGGCCTTGTGGGCAGACGTTATGAATTCTTGGATTGCCGACAGGTTGTTCCGGCGGCGTGTAGTTTTACTACAAATCTTCCGGCATTTCAGCCCGGCTAATGTATATACGAGTAGTAAAACTACAGATGAGCGGCTTGTGGCCCCCGGCTGCGTTGTGAGAATAATCGTTAAGGTTGGTCTTTTTCCAACTACTAAAGGTAAAAGCTTGATGCTGGCTGCCAAAATTAAAGAAATTTCAGCTATTTCTAACTTTTGTTCGACAGTCCCTCAGGTAGTGGGTTTTCGAAAACCACTACATGCAGTCCGTTGTACGCCGATCAAGGATAGACCATGAGCCTCCCTTCGCTTGCCGAACTGCCCGTCATTCTTCAGCCGTTTGTCACCCGCGCCGAGCAATCATTCCGGGCTGCCGTCGCCGCTTTGGGTGACGACCACGGGTTGTCTGCCTGGACGCCTGAGCGCTGGGCACAATTTGCCCGCGTCACCGCCGCCAGCGATTTCGTGATTGAACAGTGTGTTCGTGACCCTTTGATGTTGCTGGAGCTGGTTCGGTCCGGCGAACTGGACCGCCGCTTCGCTCCCGGTGAGTTGTGCGGGCAGATTGCCGCCGCAGTGAGCGCGGCCGAGACCGACGATCAGCTTGGCCGCGCCTTGCGCCGTCAGCGTGCGCGCCACCAGGTGCGGATCATCTGGCGCGACCTGACCCGCCAGGCTGATCTGGTCCAAACCTGCCGCGACCTCTCGGACATGGCCGATGCCAGCATCGATCTGGCTTACCAATGGTTGTACACGAGGCATTGCCAGCAGTTCGGCGTGCCGACCGGGCGGCGCAGCGGCGAGCCGCAGCAGATGGTCATCCTCGGCATGGGCAAGCTCGGCGCAGTGGAGCTGAACCTGTCCTCGGACATCGACCTGATTTTCGCCTACCCCGAGGGCGGCGAAACCGTCGGCGCAAAGCGTCCATTGGATAACCAGGAGTTCTTCATTCGTCTGGGCCAGCGGCTGATCAAGGCCCTGGACCCGATGACCGTCGACGGCTTTGTGTTTCGCGTCGACATGCGCTTGCGTCCCTACGGTTCGGCGGGTGCGCTGGTGCTGAGCTTCAATGCGCTGGAACAGTATTACCAGGACCAGGGTCGCGACTGGGAACGCTACGCGATGATCAAGTCGCGGGTGGTGGCCGGCGACCAGGTGGCCGGCGCGCAACTGCAGGACATGCTGCGACCGTTCGTTTACCGGCGTTATCTGGACTTTTCGGCCATCGAAGCGCTGCGCACCATGAAGCAGCTGATTCAGCAGGAAGTGCGGCGCAAGGGCATGGCCGACAACATCAAGCTCGGTTCCGGCGGAATTCGCGAGGTCGAGTTCATTGCCCAGGCGTTCCAGCTGATCCACGGCGGCCGCGATTTGAGCTTGCAACAGCGCCCACTATTAAAGGTGCTGGGCACATTGGAAGGTCAGGGTTACCTGCCGCCAGCCGTGATCAGCGAGCTGCGCGAAGGCTACGAATTCCTGCGTTACACCGAACACGCGATTCAGGCGATTGCCGACCGCCAGACGCAAATGTTGCCCGATGGCGAGCAGGATCAGGCGCGTATTGCCTATATGCTGGGTTTCGCCAACTGGACGGCCTTCCACGAACAATTGATGTATTGGCGCGGCCGCGTGGCCTGGCACTTCGGGCAGGTGATCGCCGATCCCGACGAAGAGCAGGGCGCCGAAAGCGAAGTGGTGGTCGGCGGCGAGTGGTTGCCGCTATGGGAGGAGGCTCAGGACGATGAGGCCGCTTGCCGCCAACTGGAAGAGGGTGGTTTCAAGGATGCGCCAAAGGCCTTGAAAGCCTTGGCTGGCTTGCGCAGCAGTCCGCAATTGCGGGCGATGCAGCGTCTGGGACGCGAACGTCTCGATGCATTTATTCCGCGGTTGCTGGCGCAGGCCGTGGAACATGCCAATCCGGATCTGGTGCTGGAACGGGTGTTGCCGCTGGTTGAGGCCGTGGCCCGTCGTTCCGCATACCTGGTACTGCTGACCGAGAACCCCGGTGCGTTGCGGCGTTTGCTGACGCTGTGCGCGGCGAGCCCGTGGATTGCCGAGCAAATCACCCGTTTCCCTCTGCTGCTCGACGAATTGCTCAACGAAGGCCGCTTGTTCAAGCCGCCACTGGCGCCGGAGCTGGCAGCCGAGTTGCGCGAGCGCCTGACGCGGATTCCCGAGGACGACCTCGAACAGCAAATGGAAGCCCTGCGCCACTTCAAGCTGGCGCACCGCTTGCGGGTGGCCGCTTCGGAAATCGCCGGCAGCCTGCCGCTGATGAAAGTCAGCGATTACCTGACCTGGCTCGCCGAAGCGATCCTGGAACAAGTGCTGGCACTGGCCTGGCGCCAGACCGTGGCCAAGTACGGCACGCCGCTGCGCACCGATGGCACCTTGTGCGATCCCGGCTTCATCATTGTCGGTTATGGGAAAGTCGGTGGCCTGGAACTCGGGCATGGTTCGGACCTGGACCTGGTGTTCATCCACGACGGCGATCCGCAGGCTGAAACCGATGGGCCGAAACCCATCGATGGTGCGCAATTTTTCACCCGGCTGGGGCAACGGATCATTCACTTGCTGACGGCGCAGACCAACTCCGGTCAGTTGTACGAAGTGGACATGCGTCTGCGGCCGTCCGGTGCGTCGGGGTTGCTGGTGAGTTCCCTGGGGGCGTTTGCCCGTTATCAGGAGAACGAGGCCTGGACCTGGGAGCATCAGGCGCTGGTGCGGGCGCGAGTGCTGGTGGGCAGTCAGGATGTCGGCCAGGCATTCGAGAAAGTCCGCGCTTCGATATTGGGCAAAACACGTGATCTACCGACCCTGCGCCAGGAGGTCAGCGAGATGCGCGCCAAGATGCGCGATAACCTCGGCAGCAAGAGCACCGCGGCCGGCACCGGGGCAAATGCCTTCGAAGCCACGGCGCCGTTCGATATCAAGCAGGACGCCGGAGGTATCGTCGATATTGAATTTATGGTGCAATACGCGGCCCTGGCGTGGTCCGAAACACACCCGCCATTGCTGCGCTGGACGGATAACATCCGCATTCTGGAAGAGCTGGAGCATGAAGGGCTGATGCCCGTCGAAGATGCCAGCCTGTTGCGTGAAGCGTATAAAGCGTACCGTTCCGCCGCCCACCGGCAGGCCTTGCAGAAGGACCCCGGGGTGATTCCGGGCGACCAGTTCACGGACGAACGGCAGCAGGTCATGCGGATCTGGCGTGAGCTGGGGCTAAACTGACACGGGATTTTTGATACGCCCGATACCCCTGTGGGAGCGAGCTTGCTCGCGATAGCGGAGGCACAGTCACCATTGATGTTCGGATGTGACGCCCTCATCGCGAGCAAGCCCGCTCCCACAGTAGATCTGCGGTGTCAGGCAGATCGAGGTACACCAATACCCAATGTGGGAGCGAGCCTGCTCGCGATAGCGGAGTGACAGTCGACAGCAATGTTGAAGGTGATGACCCCATCGCGAGCAGAGCGCTTCCACAGTGATTTTCGAGGCGGGGAGGCGTAGGCCTCCCCGGTTCGTTTATGGAAACCACATGAAAATTCTGATCGTTGGGCCCAGTTGGGTCGGTGACATGGTGATGGCGCAGACACTTTTCCAGTGTCTGAAGCAACGCCACCCGCAATGCGAAATCGACGTGCTGGCCCCCGAATGGAGCCGGCCGATTCTTGAGCGCATGCCCGAAGTTCGCCAGGCCTTGAGCTTTCCGCTCGGTCACGGTGTCCTGGAGCTGGCGACGCGTCGGCGCATCGGCAAATCCCTGGCCGGCCAGTACGACCAGGCGATCCTGCTGCCCAATTCCCTGAAATCGGCGCTGGTGCCGTTCTTTGCCGGCATCCCGAAACGCACCGGCTGGCGTGGCGAGTTCCGCTATGGCCTGCTCAATGACGTGCGCACGCTGGATAAAGATCGTTACCCGCTGATGATCGAACGCTTCATGGCCCTGGCTTACGAGCCGGGCGTTGAATTGCCAAAACCCTATCCGCGTCCGACGCTGCAGATCGACCCGGTTACCCGCGAAGCTGCGCTGGCCAAATTCGGTCTGGCCCTCGACCGTCCGGTGTTGGTCCTGTGCCCCGGCGCCGAGTTTGGCGAGTCCAAGCGCTGGCCGTCCGAGCATTATGCCAAGGTTGCCGAAACGAAGATCCGCGAAGGCTGGCAAGTCTGGCTGTTCGGTTCGAAAAACGACCATGCCGTGGGTGAAGACATCCGCGCGCGGTTGATTCCCGGTCTGCGTGAAGAGTCAGTGAACCTCAGTGGCGGCACCTCGCTGGCCGAAGCCATCGACTTGATGTCCTGTGCAGATTCTGTGGTGTCCAACGACTCCGGCCTGATGCACGTCGCTGCCGCGCTGAACCGCCCGCTGGTCGCGGTCTACGGGTCGACGTCGCCGGGTTTCACGCCACCGTTGGCCGAGCATGTCGAAATCGTACGCCTGGGCATCGAATGCAGCCCATGCTTCGACCGCACCTGCCGTTTCGGCCATTACAACTGCCTGCGCCAGCTCATGCCGCAGGCCGTGAACGAAGCCTTGCAGCGGTTGCAAGGCACTGTGGTCGAGGTCAAATAGCTTGCGGGTTCTGTTGATCAAGACTTCTTCGCTGGGCGACGTCATTCACGCGTTGCCGGCGTTGACCGATGCAGCGCGGGCGATTCCCGGCATCAAATTCGACTGGGTGGTGGAAGAAGGCTTTGCCGAGATCCCGACCTGGCATCCAGCGGTGGGCAAAGTGATTCCAGTGGCGATCCGTCGCTGGCGCAAAAACATCTGGCAGACCATCAAGAGCGGTGAATGGAAGCGCTTCAAACAAAGCGTTCGCTCCACGAAATACGACTTGGTGATCGACGCCCAGGGCTTGCTGAAAAGCGCCTGGCTGACCCGTTACGTCAAGGCTCCGGTGGCCGGCCTCGATAAGAGCTCGGCGCGCGAGCCCATCGCGGCGCGCTTTTACAATCGACGTCTGGCTGTTGCCCGCGGGCAGCACGCGGTGGAGCGAGTGCGTCAGTTGTTCGCTATCGCTTTGGGCTATGACTTGCCCAATGGCCTGGGCGACTACGGTTTGAATGTCGAGCGCCTGGTGGAATTGCCGCGCAAGAATCCTTATGTGGTGTTTCTGCATGGCACCACCTGGGATACCAAGCACTGGCCTGAAGCCTATTGGCGCGAGCTGACCGAGCGGGTCGGTTACCTTGGCGTAGGGGTGAAGTTGCCTTGGGGCAATGCCCTGGAGAAAGCCCGCGCCGAGCGCATCGCCGCGGGTTTCAAGCACGCCGAAGTGTTGCCAAAATTGAACCTGGCGGGTGTCGGCAAGGTGCTGGCCGGCGCGCAAGCCTGTGTGGCCGTGGACACCGGTCTTGGTCATCTGGCCGCCGCGCTGGATGTGCCGACGCTGTCGCTGTTCGGCCCAACCAATCCGGGCCTGACCGGTGCCTATGGCAAATCGCAGATTCACCTGGCCAGCGACTTCCCCTGTGCGCCGTGCCTGCAAAAGAAATGCACTTACCAACCGACGGCCGAAGATGCCCGTCAGTTTGACCTGAAACGCGAGTGGCCATTGTGCTTCACGCGACTGAATCCCGAGCGTGTCGCCAGCCGACTGAGCACGTTGTTAATGGCTGAGGAGCTGCGCTGATGCAATTGGCATTTGTCCTGTACAAATATTTCCCGTTCGGCGGTCTGCAGCGCGATTTCATGCGCATCGCCCTGGAGTGCCAGAAGCGCGGCCATCAGATTCGCGTCTACACGCTGATCTGGGAGGGCGACGTACCACCGGGCTTCGAAGTGCTGGTGGCGCCGGTCAAGGCGTTCTTCAACCATCGGCGCAACGAAAAGCTCAGCGAGTGGATGGAAGCGGACCTGGCCAAGCGCCCGGTCGATCGCCTGATCGGCTTCAACAAGATGCCGGGCCTGGACGTCTACTACGCCGCCGATGGCTGCTTCGAAGACAAGGCGCAGAACCTGCGCAATTCGCTGTATCGCCGCTGGGGCCGCTATCGCCACTTCGCCGAGTACGAGCGGGCGGTGTTCGCCAAGGACGCCAAGACCGAAGTGTTGATGATTTCCGAGGTCCAACAGCCGTTGTTCATCAAGCATTACGACACACCGCTGGAGCGTTTCCACCTGCTGCCGCCGGGCATTGCCCAGGATCGTCGCCGGCCGGCCGATGCCGATGAAATTCGTGCAGGGTTCCGCGCGGAATTCGACCTCAAGGACGACGAACTGCTGCTGGTGCAGATCGGCTCCGGGTTCAAGACCAAGGGTGTCGATCGCAGCCTCAAGGCACTGGCGGCATTGCCTGCCGAGTTGAAGAAGCGCACCCGGTTGTTTGTAATTGGCCAGGATGACCCCAAGTTATTCCAGATGCAGAGTGCGACATTGGGGCTGGGCGACAACGTTACGTTCCTCAAGGGGCGCAGCGATATCCCGCGTTTCCTGTTGGGTGCCGATCTGTTGATCCACCCGGCGTACAACGAAAATACCGGCACCGTGCTGCTCGAAGCACTGGTTGCCGGCTTGCCGGTACTGGTGAGCGCGGTGTGCGGTTACGCCCATTACATCGCCGAGGCCGATGCGGGCCTGGTGCTGGACGAACCGTTCGATCAGGCACAACTGACGCAGTACCTGACCGGCATGTTGAACGACGCTCTGGCAAGGGCGGCCTGGAGCCGCAATGGTCTGGCCTTCGCCGAAACGGCCGACCTCTACAGCATGCCGCAGCACGCGGCCGATGTGATTCTGGCGGAGCACGCTTAAATGAAGTTGATGCTGGCTGAACCGTTCAAAAGCCTCTGGGCCGGACGCGACCCGTTCGCCGAAGTCGAGGGGCTTGAGGGCGAGGTGTACCGCGAGCTGGAAGCACGCCGGACATTACGCACGGAAGTCGACGGCAACGGGTTTTTCGTGAAAATCCACCGTGGCATCGGCTGGGGCGAAATCTTCAAGAACCTGCTCACTGCCAAGCTTCCTGTACTGGGCGCGGGTCAAGAGTGGAGGGCCATCCAGCGCCTGCAGGAAGTCGGCGTGCCTACCATGACCGCCGTGGCGTACGGCGAGAGGGGCAGCAACCCGGCCGACCAGCACTCATTCATCGTCACCGAAGAACTGGCGCCTACGGTCAGCCTCGAAGATTTCAGCATCAACTGGATCAAGCAGCCGCCCGAGCCAAAGCTCAAGCGTGCGCTGATCGCCGAAGTCGCACGCATGACCGGCATGATGCACCGCGCCGGGGTCAACCACCGCGACTGCTACATCTGCCATTTCCTGCTGCACACCGACAAGCCGGTGACCGCCGATGACTTCAAACTCTCGGTAATCGACCTGCACCGCGCCCAGACCCGCCAGGCGATCACCTCGCGCTGGCGCAACAAGGACCTTGCCGCGCTGTACTTTTCGGCGCTGGATATCGGCCTGACCCGCCGCGACAAGCTGCGTTTCCTCAAAGGCTATTTCCAGCAGCCGCTGCGTCAGATCCTGAGTGAAGAGGCGGCTTTGCTGGCGTGGCTCGACGGCAAGGCCAACAAGCTCTATGAGCGTAAACAGCGATACGGGGATGCGCTCTGATGTCGGGTTGGAGACTGGAACCGGCCTACAGCGACCTGGCCGATGACTTCGGCAGCCTCGAGGCTGTGTTTGCATTGCAGGGCGAGCAATTGACCAGTGACCTGCTTTCGGAGGTCATCCGTGTCGAGCGCAATGGCGTCAACTATTATGTCAAACGGTATGTGGGCGCTGGCAAAGGCTTGCGTCGTTACCTCGGCAAGCCTCGGGTGAAGATGGAATGGCAGAACCTCAAGCGCTTCGCCAAGTGGGGCATCCCCACTGCCGAAGTGGTGGCCTGGGGGCTGGAACGGCGCGGTGCGGCCTACGCTCGCGGCGCGATGATTACCCGGGAACTGCCGAATACCGAAGACTTGTCGGCGCTGGCCGAGCGACGCGACCCGAAACTTTCGGATCGCGCCTGGGTCGATACCATCAGTCGTCAGCTCGCCCAATACACCCGGACGATGCACGACCACCGCTTCACTCATAACGATTTGAAGTGGCGCAACTTGCTGATCGACGATGAGGCTCGAGTGTTTTTGATCGACTGCCCCAATGGCGATTTCTGGCGCGGCTTCTGGCTCAAGTACCGCATCACCAAGGATCTGGCGTGCCTGGACAAGGTCGCCAAGTATCAACTGTCGGCGACCCAGCGCCTGCGCTTTTACCTGCAATACCGCAACCGGACCCGGCTCAATGCTGCGGACAAAAAACGCATCCGGCACGTGGTGAGATTTTTCGAGGGGCGCGAATGACTGATTTTCTGGCTGCTGAGGACCGTGCGCTGCTTGAGCGCCATGGTCTCGGCACGTTCGAGGCACTCTGGGCCAAGCAGCTCGATGCGGTGGATGAACCCAACACCGGTCGCGGCGGCTGGAGCAGCGTGTTTCGGCTGGATCTGGAAGGTCATGGTTTCTACCTCAAACGCCAAAGCAATTACCTGACCCGCACCTTGCGCGCACCGTTCGGCGAGCCAAGTTTTGCACGCGAGTTTCGCAACATCTCCCACTACCAGAAACTGGGGATTCCGGCGCTGGAAGCGGTTTTTTACGGTGAGCGCAAGGTCGGTGGCGAAGTCCGGGCGATCCTGCTGACCCGTGCCCTGGATGGTTGGGACGACCTCGACTCGCTGTTGCAACGCTGGGATGAATTGAGCCCCGAGCAGCACTCGGAAATCCTCAAGGCCAGTGGTGAGCTGGCCCGGCATCTGCACGCTGCACGACAGGTGCACGGTTGCTTCTATCCCAAGCACATTTTCTTGCGCGCCACCGGCAACGGCTATCAGGCGCAATTGATCGACCTGGAAAAGACCCGGCCGCTGCTGTACGGGCAGCGTGACCGAATCAAGGACCTGGAACCGCTGACGCGCCGTGCGTCCGAGTGGGGCGAGTCGCAACTGCGGGAATTACTGGCCGCCTATCTGGATCAACCGCAGGAAAGCTCATTGATCGACAGCTGGCTGCAGCGCTTGACGGCGCGGCGCAGCCAGAAGAGGCCGCGCTGATGCAATTGTCTGAATTGAAGTCCGCCGGCCGCAATCCGGTTTTGCCGCTGAGCATATCGCTGGCCGATGCTGCCGGCCGCGCCGATTTACAACTGCTGAGCCTGTTGCGGGTGTTGCCGGGGCAGCGTTATGTCGGTGCTGGTGTCTGGCGTGGTCGGCCGGTGTTGGCCAAGTTGCTGGTCGGCAGCAAGGCTGCGCGGCACTTCCAGCGTGAACTGGATGGCGTGCGCTTGCTTGCCGCTCAAGGATTGACCACGCCGCAGCTGTTGGCCGATGGCCTGAAAGAAGGCGAGGGTGGCTGGCTGCTGTTCGAGTTTCTGGAGGGCGCCGAAAGCCTGGGTGATACCTGGAAGCAGGTTGAGCAGCAACCGGTACTGTCCGATGGGCAAGGGGCGGTGCTGGCCGAGGCGTTGGGCGCAATCGGTCAAATGCACCGCAAAGGACTGTGGCAGGAAGACCTGCACCTGGACAACCTGCTGCGTCAGCGTGGTCGACTGTACTTGATCGACGGCGCCGGGATTTGCTCCGAAACGCCGGGGCAGCCGCTGTCGCGGCAGAAAGTCCTGGAAAACCTCGGGGTGTTCTTCGCCCAGTTGCCGAAGTCGCTGGAACTCTTCATTGAAGAGTTGCTGGTGTATTACCTGCTCAGCAATGGCGAACACGCGTTGCCCATGGAAGCGTTGCAGAAGCAGATCGACAAGGTCCGCAGCTGGCGCCTCAAGGACTTCCTGATCAAGGTCGGCCGCGAGTGCACGCTGTTCAGCGTCCAGCGCGGGGCCTTCGGATTGCGGGCGATCCGCCGCGAGGAAGAGTCGTCGATGGTGCCGGTGCTGGAGCGGGCCGACGCCTTGCTCGATCAGGGGCATCTGTACAAGACCGGCGGTGCGGCGAGCGTTGGCAAGGTCGAGGTGGATGGCCGTACGCTGGTGATCAAGCGCTACAACATCAAGGGTTTTGCCCACTGGCTCAAGCGTTTCTGGCGCCCGAGCCGGGCCTGGCATTCATGGCGTGAAGGTAACCGCCTGGCGTTCCTCGGGATTGCCACGCCCAAGCCGCTGGCGTTGCTGGAGAAGCGTTTTCTATGGCTGCGCAGCCGTGCCTACTTGATCACCGAGTATCTGCCGGGGCCGGACATCATCGAACGTTTTGCGCCGTATGTTGAGCGTGGCGATGCACCGGAAGCCGAGCTGGCGGCGCTGGACCATCTGTTTGCCGAGTTGATTCGCGAACGCATCAGCCATGGCGACTTCAAGGGGCATAACCTGTTCTGGCAGCAGGACCGTTGGGCGTTGATCGACCTCGACGCGATGTGCCAGCACGGCTCCCTCGGCAGCTTCGCCCCGGCGTACGCAAGGGACCGCGCGCGGTTCATGCGCAATTGGCCTGAAAGCAGTGCGCTGTATCAGGTCATCGATCAGCGTCTTCCCAAGGACCTCTCCAGCGCGACCTGAATCGGACCTTTGGTCCTTTCGCGAGCAAGCTCGCTCCTACATTGGGTCTATGTCGCACATATTTTGTGTGCGGCCAAGAACCACTGTGGGAGCGAGCTTGCTCGCGATGGCGGACTACCCGTCAACCCATGATTGGCCAGTGTCCCGGATTTTATGGGCGCCCAAGAGCTTGCCTCTTGCGGCTAGAGGCTTGCCGCTGCTTTTACGCTATAATCCCGCCCTTTAGCTGTCTCTCGCCCCTTGCGAGGGCACATTAATTTTTGAGGCGCTTGCGCCTGTATGCAGACTAAAGAGGCTAGACCCCTGTGGCATTGACGATTCTTGGCCTGTCCGGCGCCCTTAGCCATGATCCTTCCGCAGCCCTGTATATCGACGGCAAGCTGGTCGCGGCGGCTGAAGAGGAGCGCTTCGTACGCGATAAACATGCAAAGAACCGCATGCCCTACGAATCGGCGAAATTCTGCCTGGAACAGGCTGGCATCAAGCCGTCCGACGTTGACGTAGTAGCGATCCCATTCGCTCCGATCAGCCTGTTCGGCAAGGCCCGCTGGCAGTACGCCAAGCGTTACTGGTACGCCCCGGACCGTGCACTCGACGCGATCCTGATGGGCAACCGTCGCTACAAGCGCTATCGCAACAAGATCGTCTGGTGCCTGGAGCAACTGGGTTTTGATCCGAAGAAGATCAAGATCGAGCCGGTCGAACACCACCTGGCCCACGCCTCCAGCGCTTATCACTGCTCCGGTTTCAAAGAGAAAACCGCGATCCTGGGCATCGACGGCAAGGGCGAGTACGCCACGACCTTCTTCGGTTATGGCGAAAACGGCAAGATCCACAAGATCAAGGAATTCTTCGATCCGGACTCCCTCGGCGGCCTGTACGGCGCGATCACCGAGTTCCTCGGTTTCGATATGCTCGACGGTGAGTTCAAGGTCATGGGCATGGCGCCGTATGGTGACGCCAGCAAATACGATTTCTCGCGCCTGGCTTCGTTCGAAAACGGCGAGCTGGTGATCAACACCGACTACGCCAACGTCATCGGCCTGCGTCGCTATAAAGAGAAGGGCAAGGGTTACTACTTCTCGCCGAAGCTGATCGAGTGGCTGGGTCCCAAGCGCGAAGGCGACATCGCCGACGAGCCTTACATCCACTACGCCGCGAGCATTCAAGCGCTGTTCGAAAAAATTGCGCTGCAGATGATCGACTACTACCTGGGCGACGTGCTCAAGGAAACCGGCAAACTGGCCTACGCCGGTGGCTGTGCGTTGAACGTCAAGCTGAACCAGAAAATCATCGCCCGCGACGACGTCAAAGAACTGTTCGTACAGCCTGCATCCGGCGACGCCGGTACCGCGGTGGGCGCGGCAGCCTATGTGTCCCACGCCCGTGGCGTACCGGTCGAGAAGATGGAACACGTCTACCTCGGCCCGTCGTACAGCAACGAAGATGTTATCGCTGCGTGCGCCCGTCACGAGAATAAGCCAACCTGGCGCAAGCTCGACAACATGCCGGAGCAGATCGCCAAGATCATGGTCGACGGCAACCCGGTGGCCTGGTTCCAGGGCCGCATGGAGTTCGGTCCGCGTGCATTGGGCGGTCGCTCGATCATCGGCTGCCCGAGCGTGCCGGGCGTGGCGGATCGCATCAACCACCAGATCAAGTTCCGCGAGCGCTGGAGGCCTTTCTGCCCGTCGATGCTCGACACCGTGGCGCCGCAGATGATCAAGATCGATCACCCGGCTCCGTTCATGACCTTCACCTTCGAAGTGGCGGAAGAATGGAAAACCCGCGTGCCGGAAGTCGTCCACGAAGACGGCACCTCCCGTGCCCAGGTGCTCAAGCGCGAATACAACCCGCGCTACTACGACATGATGAAAGCGCTGGAAGTGCTCACCGGCAACGGCGTTTCGCTCAATACCTCGCTCAACCGTCGCGGCGAACCGATGATCTGCTCGCCGACCGATGCGCTGAACATGTTCTTCGGTTCGGATCTACAGTATCTGATCATGGAAGACATCCTGGTGGTCAAAGAGGGCGCGAACGCCTATGACACGTTCGGCTGAACGTCATGTGCTGCAGTTCTGCCACGGCTATGACGGGCCGTTCCTGGACTGCGCACGGCAGTACGCCAGCCTGTTCGCGGGGACCGGTTATCGAGTGACCACGGTGTTCCTCACCGGGGTCGCCGATGCCGAAGTCGCCGCGAGCTGTGCCTCCGATGAAGTGCTGTTCATGGAGTACAGCTCCAAGGCCATTCGTGGCCTGAAGCTGGGAGCCATCGGCGATCTGCGCAAGATCGCCGCGTCGCGCAACTTCAGTTTCTGCATCGCTCACCGCTTCAAACCGATCTATATCGCTTTGCTCGGTACGTCGTTGCCGGTCATTGGCGTGCATCACGGGTTTGAAGACTACAAGCGCGGCAGCCGCAAACTGTTCGCCCATACATTCCGCAAGCGTTTGAGCCTGCTGGGTGTGTCCGACGCGGTGCGCGACGACATGCGCAGTTGCCTGCCGAAGTGGCCGGCTTCGCGAATTCAGACGTTGTACAACCGCATCGACGTCGATGCCTTGCAAGCCACGCAGGTGTCGGCTCGCGAGGCCCGGGAAACCCTCGGTCTGGCGGCGGATGCCTGGATCGTCGGCAACGTCGGACGGCTGCATCCGGACAAGGACCAGGCCACGCTGCTGCACGGTTTCGCCGAAGCGTTGCCGCAGTTGCCGGCCAACAGCCAGCTGGTGATTCTCGGTAAAGGGCGTCTGGAAGAAAACCTCAAGGCTTTGGCCCGGGAACTGGGCATCGGTGACCGGGTGCTGTTTCTTGGGCAGGTGCCGGATGCGCGCAACTACTTCCGCGCCTTCGATGTGTTCGCCTTGAGTTCCGATCACGAACCGTTCGGCATGGTGCTGCTGGAGGCCATGGCCGCCGGTGTACCGTTGCTGGCCACCGCCTGCGGCGGAGCGAAGGAAGTGGTCGAAGGCGTGGGTATCCTGTTTCCGTTGGGCGATGCCGAACATCTGGCGAAGGGGCTGCAACATCTGGCCGCCATGGATGAGCAGCAACGCCGACAGTGTGCCGAGTTGATGCTCGAGCGCCTGCGCGAACGCTTTTCCGACCGCGCCGTGCGCGATGCTTTCTGGCACTTGCCGCACGTTACCGAACTGGCACAGAGGGGCTGATGCTCAACCGATTTCAAGGCTGGCGCGAGCGTGGCTGGGCGGTAGTCGACGCCTCGACTTACGCCGAAACCTGGCAGCGTTATGGCGGCAGCGTCGCGACTCATCCCATGGTGGTCGAGCGGCTGGCGAAACTGGCCGACATTCCTGTGCGTTACCTGGCCTGGGTGCAGGCTGGCGAGATCAAGGCGGCGATCCCGACCTGGGGCCGCGACCTGGCCTTGTCCAAGGACGTACTCAAGCGTCGCGGCAAGAAAGGGTTGTTCGATCTGGGTAACGCCGAGATCATCCTGCCGGCCGCTGCCGATGCCCAGGCGCCTTTGCGCCATCGTGCACGGTATCTGTCGGCGTTGAACGAGGGGCGGTTCACCGGCATCAGGTTGCAGACCGAACAATTGGCCATGGCCCGCACACCCGAAGAACTGTCGAAAAAGTTTCGCTACAACCAGCGCCGCGAATTGCGCCTGCTTGAAGAGGCCGGTGGCGTGGTGCGGCCGGTGTCCGAGTTTTCCAGCTTCGATCTGGCGGCGATTTACTGCGACCTGTTCCAGCGCCGCTGGGGCTTCCCGGCGACGGGCGCCGAACGCATGGCCGAGGTCATCGAGCTGCTGCGCGAATGGCTGATCGGTTCGGTGATTTTCCTCAACGATGCACCGATTGCGATTCAACTGGTGTACCGCGTCGAAACACCGCACTGGATCAGCGTCGAGTACATCAACGGTGGGGTCGATCCCGAAACCCGTGAGTTCAGCCCCGGCAGCGTGCTGAGTTTTCTCAATACGCAAAGCGCCTGGGAACATGCCCGGGCACAGGACAAACCGTTGCGCTTTTCCTTCGGGCGCGCCGACCGTGAATACAAGGATCGCTGGTGCAACCCTGTGCCGGTCTTCACCGTATGAGCCAAGCCATGAGCCGCAAACAGCAACTGCTCAAGCGCCATCGGCGCAATAAACGTATCGGCCTGTTGATTGCGCTGGTGCTGTTGATTGTCATCGGTGTGCTGGTGGCCTGGTGGTTGCCGCTGGTGCTGGCGGTTCTCGGCTGGATTGCCCACGAAGCCTGGTTTGCAGATCATCTGTTCTACTCACCGAAAGACGATTACCTGTACAACTTTCCCCCCTACACGCCACAGCCCAAGGTGCACCTGAGCGGTGAACATTTGCGGCTGGACGAGGGCGTGATGCTGGTCGATGACGCGACGCTGGTGTTGGCCCTGCGGGTAAAAAGCACCTGGCTGGGGCGGTTTATCGATCCGGTGGTCGAGTTGGCGGGGGGCGAAAATCCTGACCGGCAAACCTTCGAGCGGGGCGTAAACGGCCTGCGTTACCTCAATCTCAGTGGTCAGGCCCAGGCGCTGTCCCGTGGTGACCTGCGCTTGCGAGGGCGTTTCTGTCGCGTGCTCGGCGAGCCTGTGCTGTGGGCGTTCGAGCATCCGGATTACCGGCGTCAGCGGGTGATGGTCATCGCGCCCCACGCCGATGACGCCGAGCTGGCGGCCTACGGTTTGTACAGCCAGGCCGACGAAACCTGGATCGTCACACTGACCGCCGGTGAAATCGAAGCCGAACACTATCGGCAGATGGGTCTGAACAAGGTCGATGCGGCCCGCTTGAAAGGCCGCCTGCGTACCTGGGACAGCATTGCCGTGCCGCGTTGGGCCGGTGTGCCCGAGGCTCACTGCGTACAGCTGGGTTATTTCTGTCTGCAACTGGCGAGCATGCAGGCCGCGCCAGCCGTGGCGGCGGGATCGCGGGAAGCCGACCTGAGCGACACCCGGCTGTTCCGCCAGTTGAATCCTTTCGTGCTACCGGGCGATGCCGATGGCGCGCCGACCTGGAACAATCTGCTGGCGGATCTGCGCGAGTTGCTGCTGCGGGCCCGGCCCGAGGTCATCGTCCTGCCGCACCCGACCCTGGATCCGCATCCCGATCATATCTGCGCCCAGGCAGCAGTCCTCGAAGCCTTGCAAGGCCTGGACTGGCAACCGACCACGCTGCTGGGCTATGCCAACCACTTGCACGACAACGACCGCTGGCCGATGGGCGATACCGGTGATGGCATCGCCTTGCCGCCGGCCTTCGACGCGGCCCAACCGATGCAGCCTTATTGCCTGCCGATACCGCTGGAACAACAGCGAGACAAAGCCATGGCGCTGGGCATGATGCACGACCTGCAACCGCAGATGCCGTTCAAGCGTCGCTTGCGTCGGTTGATACAACGGTTGTTGGCCGGCCGGTTGCCGCCCACCTATGGCGAGAATGAGTTCTTTCGCAAGGCAGTCCGGCGCCACGAGCTTTTGTGGTCCCTCAAGCACACACCAGGCAATGTTTCTCAGCGGGGAGAGTTATGAGTCAGCGGTTAAAGGTCCTGCAGCTGCAGCCTGACTACAATGTCAAAGCCCATGATTTTGCCGACCTCGCGGAGCAAATCGTCAAGGCCCTGCCCAGTGACCGCTATGAAGTGACTGCCGCGTTTTTGCGTGGCAAACCCGGGCCGGGCGAAGCGGTGAGCCGAGCCGACCGTTCGGTGTACTTCGAATTTTCCGACAAGTCCCTCAAGGGCATGCGCCTGCGGGCCATGTGGCGGCTGTATCAGTTCTGCCGTCGGGAAAAATTCGATGTGGTGATCTGCAACCGCTTCAAACCGGTCAACATGATGCTGGCACTCAACCGCTGGTTGAAAGTGCCGCTGTGCATCGGCATTTCCCACGGCTTTGGCGAGTACGACCGTTTTTACCGGCGCCGCCAGACCCAGCGCCTGATCGATCGTCACTGGCGCTTCGTTGGTGTGTCGCCTGCGGTAAAACAGTATCTGCTGGACTGCGACTGCGGCTTCACTGACCAGAATACCTACGCCATCACCAATGCCATCGACATCGAGCAAGCCGAAGGCCTGCAACACAGTCGTGAAAAGGCCCGTGAAATGCTGGGCATCGATCCGTCGGTGCGGTTGATCGGTGCGTTGGGGCGACTGGTGCCGGTCAAGGGCCATATCTATTTGCTGCAGGCCTTTGCCGCACTCAAGGACAAATACCCGAACACCCAGCTGGCGATCATCGGTGCCGGTCGCGAAGAGTCGCGCCTGGCTGCGGAAATCGACCGCCTCGGCCTCAGCGGTCGTGCCCATTTGCTGGGGTTCAAGGAAATCGCCCTGCAGTACATTCGCGCTTTCGACATCTGGACCATGCCATCCCTGGCCGAAGGCCTCGGGCTGGCGCTGCTAGAAGGCATGAGCGGGCATTTGCCGGTGATTGCCTCGAACGTGCCGGCCATGTTGCCGCTCATCGAGGGGGCCGGTGGCCTGGCGATTACGCCGAAGGATGTGCCGACGCTGCAGGCTGCGCTGGACACCTACCTCGGGCTGTCGGATGACGAGCTCAAGGCCAAGGGCGAGCAGGCCTTCCGTTATCTGCAACAACACCATGACATCGAGGTCTTCCGCCAGGAATACCTGAACCTGATCGACTCCGGCCTGGAACAGGCCCGCAAGGAACAGCCATGAACGACGCGCAACCCATCGTCACGGTCATCATCGCGTCGTATAACCACGCCCCTTACATCGAGGAAAGCATTCTCAGCGTCCTCAACCAGACCTATCGGAACATTGAGTTGCTGGTGGTCGACGATGGCTCGAAAGACGATAGCGTCGAGCGGATCAAGGCGTTGCAGGCCATCCATGGTTTCGACTTCCGGGTTCAGGAGAACCAGGGGCTGACCAATACTCTCAATGGTGCGATTGCCCGGGCAAAGGGCAGTCTGATCGTGCCGTTCGGTTCGGATGACATCATGTTGCCGGAGCGGATCGCCACGCAGGTTGCCCATATGGACGGCAAGCCCGAGGTCGGCATTTGCGCCGGCAATATCGAGCTGATCGATGCCGATGGCAATCTCTACCCCGAGAAGCGCCAGCGCCGGGATGTCCCGTTCCGCCGCCTGGACTTTGACGACATGTTCCTGGAGCGCAAGCCCTATCCTCCGGCACCCACCCTGATGATCCGTCGCGAAGCGCTGGACAAGGTGGGCGGTTTCGACCCGACCATTCGCCTGGAAGACTTGCTGATCGAGTTGAAGGTGACCCATGCCGGTTACTTCATCGATGGTCTGAACGTGTTGATGGCGCGCTATCGCAAGCACGCCACCAACTCCTACAAGAACCACCGCTTCATGATCGACAGCATCCTGCGTACCTACGCGCTATTCAGCGATCACCCGCTGTATGACGAGGTGCGCTACAAGTTTCTCAATTCCATGTTCCTCAAGACCGCCAACCGTGATCGCAAGCTGGCGCGGGAGTTGCTGGCGCAGATTCCGTTCAAGGCCTGGAACAAGAAGACCTGGCGTGGGCTGGGCCGGATGTATTTCTCACGGTTGGAGAAAGACTGAGCCGCAGGCGGGACTCAAAAGAATATCGGGACGGCATGACAGATCCGCGGGACTTGCCCCGGCGATTGCTCAGGGTTGTTGAACCATATTCTCCGAGAGCGCTTTGCGGGCATTCCTGTTTTGGCGTAGCCAGTGCAGGGTTTTCTTGCCGGCGTCGATCCCGGGTTTTTCGATATACAGGTAAGTCAGGCTGCTGATGATGATCAGCAGGCAGCTGCACACTGCCAGCAACGGCAGGAAGACCCAGGCTTCCCGACTGTCGAGATGCAACAGCAGTGGCAGTCGCTGTACCAGTACCCAAAGCACGAAACCGTGCAGCAAATACGTGCTGTAGCTGATTTCCCCCAACCAGCGGATGCTGTGTGGCTTCAGGGCGCCGAACAAGGTATTGCCAGACGCCACAATCACAAAAAACAGTGAAAGCAGCAGCAGTGCTCCCAGGTTGAATGCGCGGTTGAATGCCGTGAAGGCGATCGCCAATGCGAGCAGGGCGATGATGCCCGCCAGTGGAGACAGGCTCCAGGCGACCCATTGTGGCCGGCGAATCCAGTACGCCGCAGCGATGCCGCCGAGGAAACTGGCCATGTAGTGCTTTTTCAGCGAGTGTTCCCAGCCGACCACCTCGTAAAGGGCATAGATGCCCACCAGGCACAGCACCGTCGACATCCAGCCGCCGCGATAAATGAACGCCGTGGCGACCAGTGGCAGGGCCAGGTAGAAAAACACCTCGTAACTCAGCGTCCAGGTAACATTGGAGATCAACATGCCGGTCTGATGGTACTGGTTGACGTCCGGTCGGTCGAAGGTCAGCCAGGCCAGGGTCTGGCCAATGAGCTGGGACGCGGGATCCTTGAGTTCCCAGTCTTGCAGATAGAACACGGTGACAAACACGGCCAACATCAGCGGCAGATAGAGTGGGTAGAGGCGAAACAGCCGCGATACCGCAAACGCCAGCCAGTCGTGTTTCCGTCCGTGGGTGAGCAAGCGGTCCCAGAACAGAAAGCCGGTGATCATGAAAAACAGGGCAACGCTGCCTTGGCCGAGCTGCGAATAGAAATTGCTCGGCGGAAAATCGATCACGCCGGTTTGCAGGAAGATCCAGGTAATGATTGCGTGGTGCACGAACACGCCGAAGGCCAGGTACCCGCGCAAGCCGTCGATGCCGGCATAGCGGCTTTCACCAGAGTGCCCCAGCTGTCGGCTGATGCTCGGTACGGTGCGCAACAGCAGCGCAGCGGTCGCGATGGCGAGCAGGTAGGCCGTCATCGCGATAAGCGGGTTGGTTTCTTTCATCGGTGAGCCGGGGCCGGAGGGCTCCCGGCCAGCACTTGCCTGTGCAAATTATCCACGTCGGCTTTCGAAGCCGTCGCGGCGTATCCCTGCAGCAGCGCTTCGAAGTGATCCTCGAACAGCCAGTGCCGATCTTCTGCGTAGCGCTGCATATGGCGCAGATTCCGCCGACGCAGGGAAGGGCTCAATGATGAAGGGTATATTCGCAGGTCGGCCAGGTCGATCAGGCCGAACTCGCCGTCCTCCAGCACCAGCACATTACCCAGGTGCAGGGAGCGGAAGTAGACCCCTTGCTGATGCAATTGAGCCATGAACTTGCCGAAACGTTCCACGAGTGCCTGGCGCACCGCCGGGGCGGTGATGCCTTGCAGGATCTGGCGCAGCGTGTTGCCCGGCAACGGAGAGTAGTGCACAGCGGTGCTGCCGTCTTCGAACCGGTAGAGGTCGAGGATGTGCGGTGTGGGGATGCCCATGTTGCGCAACTGAACACTGTTGGCGGCAAAGCGCTCGGAATAAGGTGTGAAGCTGCCCGAGGTGTACCAGCGGCGGCGGCGGAACAGCTTGAGGAAGCTGCCATCGTTCAGGCGCAGGACTTTAGGGCCCAAACCGTCTTCTTCGATGATCCGGGCCTCGGCAATCAGTAGTTGCAGGGCACTTGGTGTCATGGTCTTGATCGGCATGTCCAGCAGGCGTCTGGCCCGCTGATTGATGCTCAGTGCGGCAATCAGTGCCAAGGGGATCCACAGCAGGAACCAGTGCTCCTTGGGGCGAGAGATAATCCCGCCACCTTCAGTCAGGCTCGCGCCAATACCGAAGGCCAGCCAGGCTGAGGCAATGATAAACAGCGGTTGCACGCGATGGCGCCGGCTACTGATGAAGCCCCTCGCGAGGAAGAACAGCCATGGCAGCAGACCGATAATGCCGACGTAGTAGAGTACGCCCAGGACAAAGCTATGGGGTTCCTCAAAGGGGTAGCCGACACCTGGGTCCAGGGTCAGCTCGGCGTTGTAGCCGTGTCCGATCCATGGATGTTCAGCAATCTTGTCCAGGGTCAACTGCCAGAGCTCGATACGGAAGGAGCTGCCTCTTTCGAAGATTTTGTGTGCAAACAGCACGAACGTCGCCGTTCCCGCGATGAACATGGAGCCAAGCATGAAGACCGAGCGTCGGTTCCAGCAGATGAAGCACAGCCACAGTGCAGCCAGTGTCAACGCAACCAGCGGGGTCCTGGAGCCGGTGGCCAGCACTGTGGCGAACATGATCGCCATCGCCGGTATGCTCAACCAAAGTACCTGGCGTCGCTTGCAGGTCATGCTCAGGCTCAGCCAGTAGGTACAGAAAAAGCCGAAAACGTGGGAGCTGAGCAGTGGATTGTCGAACGCGCCTACACCGATCAGGCGCATTTCCGGTTGGTAAGTCTGGCCGAACCTGTACAGGTTGTAGACGGAAGCGATCAGCGCGACCGTCGCGGCGCAGAACAGCAGGGGCTGAATGAATTCGCTGCGATAGCGCACCAGCAGGTAGCAGCCGACGAACAGAAACAGGGTATGCAATGAGGGTTTGAACTGACCAAACTCGATGTCGTCGCCTGGCCCCCAGCACAGGCTGAGCAGTGCCCATGCCAAAAACAGCAGGACTGCAATGACGACCGGTTCGTGCAGCAATTCTTTGCTGAGCCGTGGACGCAGGCACAGAGCAATCAGTGCCGGAATGCTGAACAGGCCATAGTAAAGCTTGTGAAGGACACTGCGCCCTGGCAGGAAAAACAGCGCACAAAGCAGCAATAGATAACCGAGCGGAAGGATCCACAGACAAATGAAATCGAAGATTCTATTGGACGTGCTGTTCAAAGCGTTTAATTGCATGCTGAGTAACTTATTCCTGAATTGAGCGACCGTACCAAGGCAGGGACAGCAGGTGGCTATTTGACGCGCCACAATACACAGACTGTATGCGATTGCCAGAACCCTGAGGAAGCTGTGCTAAAGTCAGCGTCCTTTTCATCGACATTCGCGTGATATGACCGACTCCAGTCTCTCCGCAAGCCCATCAAGCTTGAAAATCTACTTCCGCCTGCTCGGCTATGTCCGGCCGTACATCAGCCTGTTCCTGATCAGCATCGTCGGTTTTCTGATTTTCGCTTCGACGCAGCCAATGCTGGGCTACATCCTCAAGTACTTCGTCGACGGTCTGTCCAACCCTGAAGCGGCACTGTTTCCAACCGTGCCCTACCTGCGCGACCTGCAACTGCTGCAGGCGGTGCCGTTGTTGATCATCCTGATCGCCGCGTGGCAGGGATTGGGGTCGTACCTGGGCAACTATTTCCTGGCCAAGGTTTCCCTGGGCCTGGTCCATGACTTGCGGGTCCAGTTGTTCAACAACCTGCTGGTATTGCCAAACCGGTATTTCGACAAGCATAACTCGGGGCATCTGATTTCACGTATCACCTTCAACGTGACCATGGTCACGGGGGCGGCAACAGATGCGATCAAGGTCGTTATTCGTGAAGGAATGACGGTGATCTTCCTGTTCGCCTCGCTGCTGTTCATGAACTGGCGCCTGACGCTGGTCATGGTCGCCATCCTGCCGCTGATTGCCATCATGGTGCGCACGGCCAGCAAGAAATTCCGCAAGCAGAGCAAGAAAATCCAGCTGGCCATGGGGGACGTGACACACGTGGCCTCGGAGACCATCCAGGGCTATCGCGTAGTGCGCAGCTTCGGCGGTGAAGCCTATGAAGAAAAACGCTTCTTCGACGCCAGTCAGGGCAATACCGACAAGCAACTGCGCATGACCCGCACCGGTGCGATCTACACGCCACTGCTGCAATTGGTGATCTACACCGCCATGGCCGTGCTGATGTTCCTGGTGCTGTTCCTGCGCGGCGATGCGTCCGCCGGTGACATGGTGGCCTATATCACCCTGGCCGGCCTGCTGCCCAAGCCGATTCGCCAGTTGTCCGAAGTCAGCTCGACCATCCAGAAGGGTGTGGCCGGTGCCGAAAGTATCTTCGAGCAACTGGACGTCGAGCCTGAAGTCGATACCGGCACCGTCGAACGTGATGTGGTCAGCGGTCGCCTGGACGTGCGCAACCTCAGCTTCACCTACCCTGACACCGAGCGTCAGGTGCTCAATGACATCAGTTTCTCGGTCGAACCCGGGCAAATGGTGGCGCTGGTGGGGCGTTCGGGTAGCGGCAAGTCGACCCTGGCCAACCTGATTCCGCGTTTCTATCACCACGACAAGGGCGAGATCCTCATCGATGGCGTCGAAGTGGAACAGTACAAGCTGTTGAACCTGCGTCGGCATATCGCCCAGGTGACCCAGCACGTGACCCTGTTCAGCGACACCGTGGCCAACAACATCGCTTATGGCGACCTGGCCGGCGCACCCCGCGAAGATATTGAAAAAGCGGCCAAAGATGCCTACGCGATGGACTTCATTGCGCAATTGCCTGAAGGCCTGGACACCCAGGTCGGGGAGAACGGCGTGCTGTTGTCCGGTGGCCAGCGCCAGCGCCTGGCGATTGCCCGGGCACTGTTGAAGAATGCTCCGCTGCTGATTCTCGATGAGGCGACATCGGCACTCGATACCGAGTCCGAGCGGCATATTCAGGCAGCGCTGGATCAGGTCATGAAAGGTCGCACCACACTGGTAATCGCTCACCGCTTGTCGACCATCGAGAAGGCTGACCTGATCCTGGTCATGGATCAGGGGAAAATCGTCGAGCGCGGCACCCATGATCAACTGCTGGCGCAAAACGGCTACTACTCGCGCCTCAACGCGATGGGCCTCGACGCCCCGGCCGAAGACATCGCCTGACCCCGAAGGGGCGAGCCTGGCTCGCCCCTTCGCACGGGTGTCGTCTGGCGGTTTTTTTTTGCTCAAAAAATGAGCAGTAAAACCCGGCGAATCATCCGGTTGCAGCCACCGCACAAGCCGACACCAACCCTGTGTTAATATCGCGCCCCTGTTCATTCTGTATGTGGGTTGCACCATGAAGTTGTCCATGCCGCGATTCGATCAAGCCCCTGTCTTGGTGGTCGGCGATGTCATGCTCGACCGTTACTGGCATGGTGGTACCTCACGGATTTCTCCTGAGGCGCCGGTGCCGGTGGTCAAGGTCGATCACATCGAGGACCGCCCGGGCGGTGCTGCCAACGTTGCCTTGAACATTGCCGCCCTGGGGGCTCCGGCCTCGCTGGTCGGCGTAACCGGCGACGATGAAGCCGCCAACAGCCTGGTCAACAGCCTCAAGGGCGCTGGCGTGCGGGCCATCTTCCAGCGCATTGCGCACCAGCCGACCATCGTCAAGCTACGGGTCATGAGCCGTCACCAGCAACTGCTGCGTATCGACTTCGAAGAGCCCTTCGCCACCGACGCGCTGGCGTTGGCGGCGCAAGTCGACGAGTTGCTTGAAGGCATCAAGGTGCTGGTGCTGTCCGACTACGGCAAAGGCGCGCTGAAAAACCATCAGGCGCTGATCCAGGCCGCCCGTGCCCGTGGTATTCCGGTGCTGGCCGATCCCAAGGGCAAGGATTTCTCGATCTACCGTGGTGCGAGCCTGATCACGCCAAACCTCAATGAATTCGAAACCATCGTCGGTGGTTGCGCCGATGAGCACGAACTGGTGAGCAAGGGCGCGCAGTTGATGCATGACCTGGACCTCGGTGCGTTGCTGGTGACCCGTGGCGAGCATGGCATGACCCTGCTGCGTCCGGATCACCCGGCGCTGCACTTGCCGGCCCGCGCCCGTGAAGTGTTCGACGTAACCGGCGCCGGCGACACGGTGATTTCCACCCTGGCGGCCGCAATTGCCGCTGGCGAAGAACTGCCCCACGCGGTGGCCCTGGCCAACCTGGCGGCTGGTATCGTGGTCGGCAAGCTCGGTACGGCGGCCATCAGTGCGCCGGAACTACGTCGTGCGATTCAACGCGCGGAGGGTTCCGAGCGCGGTGTGCTGGGGCTTGAGCAGCTGTTGCTGGCGGTTGATGATGCGCGTGCGCATAACGAACGGATTGTCTTCACCAACGGTTGCTTCGACATCCTGCATGCAGGCCACGTGACCTATCTGGAACAGGCGCGGGCCCAGGGCGATCGCCTGATCGTGGCGATCAACGACGATGCATCGGTCAGCCGCCTGAAAGGGCCGGGCCGTCCGATCAACAGCGTCGACCGGCGCATGGCGGTGCTGGCCGGTCTGGGAGCAGTGGACTGGGTCATCAGTTTCCCGGAGGGTACCCCGGAAAACCTGCTGAGCGCGATCAAACCGGACGTGCTGGTCAAGGGCGGCGACTACGGGATCGACCAGGTCGTCGGCGCGGACATCGTGACAGCCTACGGCGGTACCGTGAAAGTGCTGGGGCTGGTGGAAAACAGCTCGACCACCGCGATTGTCGAGAAGATCCGCAAGTCCGAATGAAGCCATAAAAGATCGCATCCTCTGTAGGAGCGAGCTTGCTCGCGATGAACTCAGCGGCACCGCATTCAATCAGTCAACACGCGGTATCGTTCACGTCCATCGCGAGCAAGCTCGCTCCTACAAAGGCTGCGATTTTTTGCTTTAGGAGCTGACCTTCTTGCGCGGCACGATCTTCTTCAGCAGCAATTTAGCCTTCCCGCGCAACCGCGCCAGCCCCGAATCCTTCCCGGGTGGCGTCAAACCCTGCTGCCTCACCCAGTCTTTCCAGCGAATTCGCTCCTCCCTCACCAGCCAGCCTTCCTGCCGGGCAAAGCTCTCGGCCAGGTACAGCCCACGCGTGCTGGCCGGGTACAGCTGATCCTTTTTCAAGGTGTAGAGCTCAGCCATCGGGTGGCCGTCCTGCAAGGGCATCAAGTACAGATCGGGGCGCTTGCGGTCGAGGCGGGCGACAAGTTGATCGCCTTCCAGTCTTTCATCGACATGGAACAGGCTCAGGGATTTGGCGTCCTTGGGAACGTCCAGGCGCAAGTCATAGATCAGTTGCAGCGACGCCGTCGGCAAATGCACGTAAGCCCGCGGACGCTCAATCAGCATCAGGTTGGCGCAACGTACCGGCCGCGCCGAGCCGGACAGTGGCGACAAACGAAACGGCAGCGCTTCACGGTAATGCAGGGCGGCCGAGTAGGGTGCCGGCAGCCAGGTGTCATTGAACCGCCCGCCGAGCCAGCCTTCCGGGGTTTCCAGCAGGCATTCTTCGGCAATCTCCTGGATCGCCGTGTGCAGTGGCAGGTTCAGCTCATGGGCCGGCACGTACCCGGAAATCAACTTGAGCACCACATCGCCGCGGTCTTGCCGGCGTTGGCGCACCAGCACCCAATAGTCGCGATTTTGCCAATGCAGGGTCAGGCGCACCGAAACCCCGAGATTGGCCAGCTCCAGGGCAAATCGTTCGCTGTCGCCGACCGTCACCGGGCGACGACGTTGCAGGGTCTGGGAGAAATTCAGCGGCCTGCCGACGCTCTGATAAGCCAGGCCTTCGGGGGTCGCTTCGACGAATAACGGCAGGGTCTTGAAGTTGCTCGGGTTCTTTCTGATGAGCGTACGCGACATGTCGGCTCCTGCTTAAGGCCGCGTGGGCGGCATCAGTGGCTACGTAGGACCTGGGCAACGGTCGCGACATTGTGGGCGAGGTGCAGCGGGTTGATGGTCCCGACAATAGCACTGGCAACACCCGGATGTTCAAACAAAAGCTCGAAGCTGGCGCGCACCGGATCGATGCTCGGACTCAGGCATGCATGACCACTGGCGAGGGCTTTTTTGACCAGAATGGCTTTGCCGTGTGCAGCAGCATAGTCAATGACGGCCTTCTCGTTTTGTTCGTTCAGATTGTAGGTGACCATCGCGCAGTCGCCTTGCTCCAGCGCCTTCAGGCCGCCGTCGACGGTTTTGCCGGAAAAGCCGAAACCGCGAATCTTGCCTTCGGCCTTGAGCTCGGCGAGGGTGGCGTAGACTTCGCAGTCATTGAGGATCGCCAGATCGTTACCATCGGAGTGCACCAGCACCAGATCGATGAAGTCCGTTTCCAGGCGTTGCAGGCTGCGTTCCACCGACATTCGCGTGTGTGCAGCGCTGAAATCGTGACGGGACTGGCCGTCGACAAACTCTTCGCCGACCTTGCTGACAATCACCCAATCCTGACGCTGACCGCGCAGCAACGGGCCCAGGCGTTCTTCGCTGCGACCATAGGCCGGGGCGGTGTCGATCAGGTTGATGCCCAGGTCGCGGGCGAGTTTGAGCAGCATGCGGGCTTCATCGTCATCGGGAATCCGGAAGCCGTTGGGGTACTTCACCCCTTGGTCGCGGCCCAGTTTCACCGTGCCCAGGCCCAGGGGCGAAACCAGCAAGCCGGTGCTGCCCAGCGGGCGATGCAAGTCGTGCAGGGTCGGTTGGCTCATGGCAGCAGTTGCTCCCAGGCAGGTACGCCCATCGGCGGCTTCGGCAGATCAGGCAGCGCTGCCGGGTGACTTGGCTGGATGCCGTCGCGAGCCAGGCTGGCGATGACCCGGTCGGCGAAGTCTGGCGCCAGGGCGAGTTTGGTTGGCCAGCCCACCAGCAGGCGGCCTTCCTCGGCAACAAAGGCGTTGTCGGGACGCGTTAGCCCCGATTGCAGCGGTTCGGCGCGATCCACGCGCAAGGTCGCCCATTGCACTGTGCTCAGGTCGATCCACGGCAGCAATTGGCCGAGTTCTTTCTGTGCGGTGGCGATTTGCTCGTGGGGCTCACGGGCCACGCCTTCGGATTCCGCGATATCGCCGCCCAGGTACCAGACCCATTGGCCATCCGCCGCCGGGTGCGTGGTCACGGTGATACGCGGCTTGGTACCGCCACCCAGGCAGTGGGCGTATAGCGGTTTGAGGCTCGGCCCCTTGGCGATGATCATGTGCAACGGGCGGCGCTGCATGGCGGGCTGGCTCAGGCCCAGTGCTTCCAGCAATGCCGCGGTTCCGGCGCCTGCGCTCAGGACGATGCGTTGGGCGCGGATTTCTCGCTCATCCACCTTCAGGCCGACCAGCGCGCCACCATCGAGCAACGGTTTGATTTTCTGCCCGGCAAGCAAACCGTCTCCAGCCAGATCGGCCAGGCGCTGGATCAGGCTTGGCACATCGACCACCAGTTCCGCCAGGCGATAGACCTTGCCCTTGAAGCGCTTGTCCTGCAGGGCTGGCGGCAATTGCTCGCCCTTGACTTGATCGACGCGGCCGCGCACGGCTTTGCTGGCAAAGAAACTGGTGAGGTTGCCGGCGAGGGTGCCGGGGGACCACAGGTAATGGGCTTCGGACAGCAGGCGAACGCCGGACAGATCCAGCTCGCCGTCACCGGCCAGGGCTTCACGCCAGCGGCGCGGCATGTCGGCGATGGCTTCCGAGGCGCCAGTCAGGGCGCCATGCAGCGCGTATTTGGCGCCGCCGTGGATGATGCCCTGGGATTTCACGCTCTGCCCGCCGCCGAGGCTGGCGCTTTCCACCAGCACGGTCGAAAAACCCTGGCGGCGCAGGCGCGCATTCAGCCAGAGGCCGGCGACACCAGCGCCGACAATCAGAACGTCGGTGGAAATAACGGATGGCATGCAGCGACCTCTGTGTTCAAGACGAGGGCGCAGTATACAGACTCGAAGAAGAGTGGATTTGTTGGTGATCAATGTGGCGGACGCAAATCCTGTGGGAGCGAGCAGGCTCGCGATTGCGGTGGGTCAGTCAACATTGATGCTGAATGCCATGCCGCCATCGCGAGCAAGCTCGCTCCCACAATGGATCGGGTTTCGAATTTTAGTGGCCGGCAGTATTGGAGAAGAGCTGGATGACTACGACGCCCAACACAATCAACGCCATCCCCAGCATCGCTGGTACGTCCAGCTTCTGCCCATAGATAAACAGCGCCGCGACGCTGACCATCACGATCCCCATGCCGGCCCACACGGCATACGCCACACCCACCGGAACGCTGCGCACCACCAGGGTCAGCATCCAGAAGGCAATCCCGTAGCCGAGGATGACCAGCACCAGTGGCAGCGGGGTGCTGAGGCCTTTGACGGCTTTCATCGAAACAGTGGCAATCACTTCGGCGCAGATGGCTATGGCCAGGTAGTAGTAAGCGGTCATGGGTCAATCCTCGTGTGAAGTGTTGCTCTCTGAGGTCGGCATTCTAGTGATTCGCCAGATGCGGTAAAGTCATTACCTATCTGCTTTGAAGATGGGTTGAGCCATGAGCATGCAATGGAATCTGGAGCAGTTGCGGTTGTTTGCCAGCGTAGCGGAGCAGCGATCGTTTTCTGCCGTGGCGCGGGATCAGCGCAAGGCGCAGTCGGCGGTCAGCAGTTCGATAGCGTTGCTGGAGGAAGACCTGGGCGTCAGCCTGTTCGACCGCAGCAGCGGCCGTCAACCGAAGCTCACTGAAGCCGGCACGGCTTTGCTGGACGAAGCGCGGGAGGTGTTGCGCCAGTGCGAACGGCTCAATGGCCGGGCGCTGGCGATGATGCGCGGTCAGGAGGCACGACTGCGTGTGGCGCAGGATGAAGCGATGCCTTATCAGCCGATCATCGAAAGCTTCGAGGCCCTGGCGGAAAAATTCCCCAGCCTTGAAGTGCAACTGACCAGCGCCGCCCAAGGCGATGTCGCGCGCAAACTGGTGGAGCGGCGCGCGGATCTGGGGCTGCTGTTCTTTCACGATCAGATTCCCGAGGCACTTGAGCGGCGGGTGCTGGGCAGCGTGGAAATGGTCACGGTGTGCGGCAAGGATCATCCGTTGGCGCGCAAAGGCGCAGTGGACGGCCAACAACTGGCGCAACATCGGCAGTTGCTGATGTCCACGGAGTCGAGCATATATCCCGGCAGTGATCCCGCCAGCCCGCAAGTCTGGCGCGCCGACAGTTTCTATGTGATGGCCGAATGGCTGGTGCGTGGCCTCGGCTGGGCCTGGCTGCCACGCCATGTGGTGCAGTACCCGACCTATCAGAACCAGATGGTCGAACTGGTCAGCGAATGGACCCCGCCAGCCCTGGTGGTGGAGCTGGTATGGCGCCGGGATGAGCCGCTCGGTCCGGCCGCGCGCTGGCTCGCCGAACGTTTTGCCGTGCACTTGCAGGCGATTGGCGAAAAAAGCCGATAAACTCCGCCGCCATGAATAGAACTCTCTATACCGCGCTGTTTTATCTGGGGCTGCCACTGGTAGCGATTCGGCTTTGGCTGCGCGCGCGCAAGGCGCCGGCGTATGCCAGGCGCATCGGCGAGCGCTTCTCCTACGGGATGCCGGTGATGAAACCGGGCGGCATCTGGGTGCACGCCGTCTCGGTGGGCGAAAGCATTGCTGCCGCGCCGATGATCCGCGCCTTGCTGGCGCGCTACCCGGATCTGCCGATCACCGTGACCTGCATGACGCCGACCGGTTCGGAGCGCATCCTGGCACTGTTCGCCAATGAGCCGCGCATCCAACACTGTTATTTGCCTTACGACCTGCCTTGCGCTGCCCGGCGCTTCCTCGATCGGGTCCGGCCGAAACTGGCGGTGATCATGGAAACCGAGCTGTGGCCCAACCATATCCATCAGTGTGCCAAACGCGGGATCCCCGTGGCGTTGGCCAATGCGCGGCTGTCCGAGCGTTCGGCCAGGGGCTACGGCCGGTTCCCCAAGCTGACCCAGCCGATGCTGACCGAGATGAGCCTGTTCGCGGTGCAGACCGAAGCCGAAGCCCGACGCTTGCGCGACTTGGGCGCGCGGGCGGAAACCGTCGAAGTGACCGGTTCGATCAAGTTCGACCTGACCATCGACCCGCAACTGCTTGAGCGCGCCAGCCAATTGCGCGGGCAATGGCAGGCGCTGGAACGACCGGTGTGGATCGCGGCCAGTACCCATGACGGCGAAGACGAGGTGGTGCTGGCGGCTCATCGTCAGTTACTGGCCAGTCACCCCGATGCCTTGCTGATTCTGGTGCCGCGGCATCCGGAACGCTTCAATTCGGTGTACGGGTTGTGCCTGCAACAAGGGTTCGCCACGGTCCGGCGTTCCAGCGGCGATGCGGTCAGTGCGAATACTTCAGTGCTGCTTGGCGACACCATGGGCGAGTTGTTGTTTCTCTACGCCCTGGCTGACAGTGCTTTCGTCGGCGGCAGCCTGGTGCCGAACGGCGGGCATAACCTGCTGGAGCCGGCGGCCCTGGCCAAACCGGTGCTGAGTGGGCCGCATCTTTTCAACTTCCTCGAAATCGCCGCGCAGTTGCGCAGTGCCGGGGCGTTGCAGGAAGTGGAGGATGCCGAAGGCCTGGCGGTGGCGGTGCAGCGGTTGTTTGAACTGCCGCTTGATGCGCAGCGCATGGCAGAGGCCGGGTTGAATGTGATGCGCGCCAATCAGGGTGCGTTGCAGCGGTTGCTGGACGGGTTGGGGCGGTTGATCGACCGATAGACCGTGCTGCCTTCATTCGCGAGCAAGTCGAATCGTCGCACCGCCGCTCCCACATTGGATCTTCTGTGAGCACAGGTTTTGTGTACGACAGTAGGTCAATGTGGGAGCGGTGGTGCGGCATTCCGACTTGCTCGCGAAGCTTTTGCTTTTACTGCTCCGGTCTCGCTTTCAACTGCTCAGCTGCAGCCTTGGCCAGATCCGGCGGCAGGAAATCCTTGTCCGGGTTGTAGTTGGGATTGAGCCAGCGTTTCAGGTCTTGCAGATCCCCCGGATTCAACGTGCCGGCCTGTTGCTTCAAACGCAGGTTGTCGAGGATGTAGTCGTAGCGGGTGTTGTTGTAGTCGCGTACCGAGCTGTACAGCTGGCGCTGCGCATCCAGTACGTCGACGATGTTTCGCGTGCCCACCTGATAGCCGATTTCAGTCGCTTCCACCGCACTCTGGTTGGAGATGATCGATTGCTTGCGCGCCTGTACCTGCTCGACATCGGTGTTTACCGCGCGGTGCAGGTCGCGGGTGTTTTCCACGATCTGTCGGCGCAGGGACTCGCGCTGCTGCTCGGTCTGGTCCAGTTGTGAATACGATTGACGCACCTGGGAGCTGATCAGGCCGCCGCTGTAGATCGGTATGTTCAGTTGCAGGCCAACGGTCGTTTGCTCGACGTTGCCACCGTACGGCAGGGGTTGGTTGTTCGGGTTGCTGAAGCCCAGTGCGTCGTTGTCGCCTTTCTCGTACTTGGCTATCGCATCAACCGTTGGCAAGTGCCCGGACTTGCGCTGCTTGAGGGTTTGCTCGGCGGCGCTGACGGCATAGTTGCTGGCCAACAGATTGAGGTTCTGCCGGCCCGCCGTTTCGACCCAGGCCTTGGCGTCGTTCGGTGCTGGCGGCAGGATCGGCAAGTTATGGCTGATGCCCCAGATCGAGTTGTACTGACGGTTGGTCAGGGTGATCAATGCTTCAAAGGCGTCGTCCACCTGGCGCTGCGCAACGATGCGGTTGGCGCGTGCGGTGTCGTAGCTGGCTTGTGAGTTCAATACGTCGGTCTTGTCCGAGAGGCCGACATCGAAACGCTCGTTGGATTGATCGAGCTGGCGTTTGAACGCCGCTTCTTCGGCCTTGGTCGAGGCCAGGTTGTCCTGGGTGCGCAGCACGTTGAAATAGCTGTTAGCGGTTTGCAGGATCAGGTTCTGCTCGGTCGCCGAGAGTTGCAGGGCGGCCTGTTCGTTGACTTCCTTGGCGGCCTGGAACTGGAACCAGCGGTCAGCCCGGAACAGCGGCTGCGCCAAAGTGGCCTGGTAGGAATGAGCATCGCGGTTGGACGTGGCGGACGGTTGATCGAGATCCGTACGCACCTCGGAAATATTGGCGCCGCCCGAGAGGTTCGGCAGCAGCCCGGCGCGGGCCTGGGGTACGACTTCCTTCTGCGCGCCGTATTGGGCAATGGCAGCCGCCAGATCGGAGTTGTTGTTGACGGCTTCCTGATAAACGCTGACCAGGTCCGTCTTGGTCGATAAGGGCACATCTGCTGCCCAGGCCATTCCATTGGACGCACAAGACACGGCAAGGGCCAGTGAGAGTTTGCGCAGCATAGATGTTCCCTAGATTTGATATTACACAGATAATTTGAACGCCAAGGCTAAGGCGCTGCTTTGACAGCGTCAATGCGCGGCTCAGCGTAGCGAGTGTAGTTGTGCATTCGGGTGGCAACAATCCTGATACTGCGTGCAATAACGCCATTCATCATGGTGTTTACCGTGGGGTTGGCGTTCTTTGCCAGTTGTGTCTAGACTGGCCGGGTTCTTGTCGGGGTGCCTTGCTATGAGGCTGAGATCGAATAATTTCGGATCCCGTTGAACCTGATCAGGTTAGCGCCTGCGTAGGGAACAAGATTTCTCGTCACCCGGCGAGTCCTCTTGTGCTTCGTCCGGGATGTTGTTCGACAATCGAACACCCCTCGAGCACCGAGCACAGCACAGCTGGTTTTCCCAGCGCCCGTGCGTCCATTCGTTTACAGGTTCGCTCCGACAAAAATCCACTGCCTGGATGCTGTCTGGAGAGCCCGTGATGACTACAAAAGCAAAAATCGCCACCAACCTGAGTGACTCGGCCAAGGTCGATCAGCAATCGGTTCAGCCGTTTACCCGCTCGCAAAAAATCTATGTCCAGGGCACCCGCCCGGACATCCTCGTGCCGATGCGCGAAATCAGTCTGGACGTGACGCCGACCGACTTCGGCGGCGAGGTCAATGCACCGGTAGTGGTGTACGACACCTCGGGCCCGTACACCGACCCCAATGTCATCATCGATGTGCGCAAAGGCCTGGGCGACGTGCGTTCGCCGTGGATCGAATCCCGTGGCGATACCGAGCGCCTGAGCGGCCTGAGCTCGAATTTCGGCCAGGAACGTCTTGCCGATCCGGAGCTGACCAAGCTGCGCTTCGCTCACGTCAACAATCCGCGTCGCGCCAAGCCGGGTGCCAACGTCAGCCAGATGCACTACGCGCGCAAAGGCATCATCACCGCCGAAATGGAATACGTTGCCATCCGCGAAAACATGAAGCTGGAAGTGGCTCGTGCCGCCGGCCTGCTGGACCAGCAACACGCCGGCCACAGCTTCGGTGCCAGCGTGCCGAAAGTCATCACTCCAGAATTTGTCCGTGAGGAAATCGCCCGTGGCCGCGCGATCATTCCGGCCAACATCAACCACACCGAACTGGAACCGATGATCATCGGCCGTAACTTCCTGGTGAAGATCAACGGCAACATCGGCAACAGTGCCCTGGGTTCGTCCATCGAAGAAGAAGTGGCGAAACTGACCTGGGGCATTCGCTGGGGTTCGGACACGGTCATGGACCTTTCCACCGGCAAGCACATCCACGAAACCCGCGAGTGGATCATCCGCAACTCGCCGGTGCCGATCGGTACGGTGCCGATCTACCAGGCCCTGGAAAAAGTTGGCGGCGTGGCCGAAGACCTGACCTGGGAGCTGTTCCGCGACACGCTGATCGAACAGGCCGAGCAGGGCGTCGATTACTTCACCATCCATGCCGGTGTGCTGTTGCGCTACGTGCCGATGACCGCCAAGCGCGTGACCGGCATCGTCTCCCGTGGCGGTTCGATCATGGCCAAGTGGTGCCTGGCGCACCACAAAGAGAACTTCCTCTACACCCATTTCGAAGACATCTGCGAAATCATGAAGGCCTACGACGTCAGCTTCTCGCTGGGCGATGGCCTGCGTCCGGGCTCGATTGCCGATGCCAACGACGAAGCGCAGTTCGGCGAGCTGGAAACCCTCGGCGAGCTGACCAAAATTGCCTGGAAACACGACGTGCAATGCATGATCGAAGGCCCGGGCCACGTGCCGATGCAGTTGATCAAAGAGAACATGGACAAGCAGCTGGAGTGCTGCGACGAGGCGCCGTTCTACACTCTCGGCCCGCTGACCACCGACATCGCGCCGGGTTACGACCACATCACCTCCGGTATCGGTGCGGCGATGATCGGCTGGTTCGGTTGCGCCATGCTCTGCTACGTCACGCCGAAGGAGCACCTGGGCCTGCCGAACAAGGATGATGTGAAGACCGGGATCATCACCTACAAGATCGCCGCGCATGCCGCCGATCTGGCGAAGGGTCACCCGGGCGCGCAGATTCGCGACAATGCCTTGAGCAAGGCGCGTTTCGAGTTCCGTTGGGAAGACCAGTTCAACCTGGGCCTCGATCCGGACACCGCCCGTTCGTATCACGATGAAACCCTGCCGAAGGATTCGGCCAAGGTCGCGCACTTCTGCTCGATGTGCGGGCCGAAATTCTGCTCGATGAAGATCACCCAGGAAGTCCGCGAATACGCGGCCAACCAACGGATCGAAGCGGTTGACGTGGACGTCGCCCAGGGCATGGCCGAACAGGCCGAGCGCTTCAAGCAGGAAGGCAGTCAGCTGTACCAGAAAGTTTGATCTGACCTGAGGTCGGCGGTGCTTGCACTGCCGCCATCGCGAACTTGCTCGCGAAGGCGATCTTAACAACAACAAATGTCCCTCTGAGATAACACCTTTGAGCATTCAACCCAGCACTTACTCCCCCGATATCGCGGTGCCGACCGACAAGCGTGTGTTCGGCGGTCGTGACCTGTTTTCCCTGTGGTTTTCCCTCGGCATCGGCCTGATGGTCTTGCAGACCGGTGCATTGCTCGCGCCAGGCCTGGGCCTGTCGGGTTCGTTGCTGGCGATTTTCCTCGGCACCCTGGTCGGCGTTCTGCTGCTGGCGGCGGTCGGGGTGATTGGCAGTGATACCGGTCTGTCGTCGATGGCCGCGCTCAAGCTCAGCCTCGGCACCAAAGGCGCGAGCCTGCCGGCGGTGTTGAACCTGCTGCAATTGATCGGTTGGGGTTCGTTCGAAATCATCGTCATGCGCGACGCCGCCAGCCTGTTGGGTGCGAAGGCGTTCAGTGACGGCAGCCTGCTGTCCAATCCGGTGTTGTGGACCCTGTTCTTCGGCGCACTGGCGACCCTGCTGGCTGTTAGCGGTCCGTTGACGTTCGTCCGGCAGATCCTGCGCAAATGGGGCATCTGGCTATTGCTGGCCGCTTGCACCTGGCTGACCTGGAACCTGTTCGCCAAGGCTGACCTGGCCGCGTTGTGGGCCCAGGCCGGTGACGGTTCGATGCCGTTCGCCGTGGGTTTCGACATCGCCATTGCCATGCCGTTGTCGTGGTTGCCGCTGATCGCCGACTACTCGCGCTTCGGCAAGCGGGCGAAAAACGTCTTCGGTGGCACCGCCATCGGTTTCTTCATCGGTAATTTCTGGCTGATGAGCCTGGGCGTGGCCTACACCCTGGCGTTCGCGCCGAGCGGTGAAGTCAATGCGTTGCTGCTGGCGCTGGCCGGTGCCGGCCTGGGGATTCCGCTGTTGCTGATTCTTCTGGATGAATCGGAAAACGCCTTTGCCGATATTCACTCGGCAGCGGTGTCCAGCGGGATTCTGTTGCGTGCCAAAGTCGAACACCTGGCCCTGGCCATCGGCGTTATCTGCACGCTGATTGCCCTGCTGGCGCCATTGGCCCAGTACCAGAATTTCCTGCTGCTGATCGGTTCGGTGTTTGCGCCGTTGTTCGGCGTGGTGCTGGTGGACCACTTCATCCTGCGCAAGCGTAGCGGCCAGGTGGCCTCGGCTGCACTGCGCTGGCCGGCGCTGCTCGCCTGGCTGGGCGGGGTCAGCACCTATCATTTGCTGGCCAACCTGTACCCGGATGTCGGCGCCACCCTGCCGGCACTGGTCCTGGCAGGGCTGCTGCAGCTTGTGCTGGGCCGGGCCTTCAGTTACGGCCGGGAAACAGCTCGGGCTTGATGATGCCGTTCAGGCGAGGGTAGGGGATCTTCAGTTCGACATGGCCCAGCGCGTAAGGCGCGATGCTGCTGGTTTCGTACTTGAGGATCACCCCACCGTAGGTCAGCGCCACGTTCCGGGTTTTCTGGAACGGCCAGCTCTTCACGAACTCCGGTTCCTGATCGAGCTTGGTGCTGATCAGCCAGCTGTTGTGCGCCACCTGCGCCGCTTTCCAGAACGCTTCTTCCTGCCCTGGCACCAGCATGTCCGACAGCGTCAGCACTTTATGCTGCTGGCGCGAATAGTTGATGAAACCTCGACCTGGGGTGCCATGGGCACCGCCGGTGTCCAGGTAACTGGACAATTCGACGATCACCAAGCCGTCATGCTGCTCACGTACCTTAGCCTGCAGATAGCTGCTGTTGCGCGGGCCGGCGGTGCGCAAAAACTCTTCGCGATAGGCCGCCAGGGTCGGGGCCACCGGGGCTTCGGGTGAGGTACGGGTCATTTGCAGCAGGCGTTTTTCGATGATGCCGTCAAGTGCAGGCTCGGTCGGAAAGTGCACGGTATCGATGTTGACCAGCGGGCAATCCGGGTTGCTGCAACCGGGCTTGAGTTGCTCGGAAGCGTCGCGGGTGGTTTCCAGCGGTGTCCGGTAGTTGGGCTGGAACAGGCTCGCGCAAGCACCCAGGGTCAGGGCGATAGCGGCCACGGAGGCGATTTTGAAAAGCGACATGAGCGTCCTTTCTGAAACAGGGGGGGCAAAAAGTTACCGGCTTCGACTCTCAACAAAGCAGTCAGTTCGCCACTAAGCTAATTAGAGTGGGTTTCGCCTTCACCGTCTATCCCGCTGACGGGAAAGGGGCTGCATCAAACATCACGGGCGCGTTAGGATGGCGCGAAGTCGAGGCCCAGGAAAAAAAGGAGCCTCGAACAGGATTTGCAGTAAAAGAGGATTGTCATGACGGATTTTGCCAACGCCATTCCGACCGCCGTTGATATCGTGCGGCGCGAAAAGTGCTACGAGGGCTTTTACAAACTCGAACGCGTGCACTTGCGCCACGAATTGTTCGCCGGGGGCATGAGCCGCGAGATCAATCGTGAAGTGTTCGTTCGCCATGACGCGGTCTGCATGCTGCCCTACGATCCGCAGCGCGATGAAGTGGTGCTGATCGAGCAGTTTCGCGTCGGCGCCATGGGCAAGACCGACAACCCGTGGCTGATCGAACTGGTCGCTGGTCTGATCGATAAGGATGAAGTGCCGGAAGCAGTTGCTCACCGCGAGGCGCAGGAGGAAGCTGGGCTGGAAATCGGGGCGCTCTGGCCGATGCTCAAATACTTTCCATCGCCGGGCGGCAGCAACGAATTCGTGCATCTTTACCTGGGGCGTTGCGACACAACCGGGGTTGGCGGCCTGCATGGGCTGGAGGAAGAGGCAGAAGATATTCGCGTCACGGTCTGGGCTTTCGACGATGCCCTGCAAGCCGTGCGCGACGGACGTATTGCCAACGCGGCGAGCATCATTGCCTTGCAATGGCTGGCTTTGAACCGCGTTGAAGTGAGGGGGTTATGGTCGTAAACAAGCTGCGCGATCGCTATCGGGTGGACCTGGTGGGGCTGCAAGCGTCCTGCGAGGCGAACTACGCGCGCCTGATGCGACTGCTGCCGGACATGCGCAGCGAGCCCGCCGCGCGGCGCATCGCCGTGACCCATGGCGACCAGATGCTGGGTGTGCTGGCTCTGGAAGTGTTGCTGACCTGTCCTTACACCACGACCCTGCAAGTGCGTCAGGAACACAGCCTGCCGTGGTTGCCGGTACCGCAACTGGAAGTGCAGGTCTATCACGACGCGCGCATGGCCGAAGTGGTCAGCGCCGAACATGCGCGACGCTTTCGCGGCATCTATCCTTACCCGAACGCCTCGATGCACCAGCCGGACGAAAAGGCCCAGTTGAACATGTTTCTGGGCGAATGGCTGAGCCATTGCCTGGCGCTGGGGCATGAGTACGAAGTCGTCCGTTAACTGAGCGCCGCAGTTGTGAACTGCGTCAGGTTCACAGATTTCCCCTTTCGACCGTCCCCCAGCATAATTGCGGCACTTACCCATCCCCGTGATCACGCCCTGGGAGAACGCCTTGCCGAGCGTATCCATATTGACCACCGCCGATCCGGCGTTGCTGGTGCAACTCTCCGACAGCCACCTGTTTGCCGAAGCGGACGGTGCGTTGCTGGGCATGAACACCCGCGACAGTCTGCAAAAGGTCATCGAGCTTGTGCGCGCGCAACAGCCACAGATCAATCTGATCCTGGCCACGGGTGATCTGTCCCAGGACGGGACGCTTGCGTCCTATCAGCAATTTCGCGAGATGACGAGCCAGTTGGACGCGCCGGCGCGCTGGATTCCCGGCAACCACGACGAGCCGCAGATCATGGCCGCGGCGGCGGTGCAGAGTGCTTTGCTCGAACCGGTGGTGGATATCGGCAACTGGCGGGTCACGCTGCTCGACTCGGCGGTGCCGGGTTCGGTGCCGGGGTATTTGCAGGACGAACAGTTGCAGTTGCTCGCCCGCTCGTTGAGCGAAGCGCCGGAGCGCCACCATCTGGTGTGCTTCCACCATCATCCGGTTTCGATTGGTTGCGCGTGGATGGAGCCTATCGGTCTGCGCAATCCCGAGGCGTTTTTTGAAGTGCTGGATCGTTTTCCACAGGTGCGTGCCGTGCTGTGGGGACATGTGCACCAGGAAATCGATCAATTGCGTAACAGCGTGCGTCTGATCGCCTCGCCGTCCACCTGCATTCAGTTCGAGCCCGGCAGCGAGGATTTCAAGGTCGGAGAGCAGGCGCCGGGCTATCGCTGGTTGCGGCTGTTGCCCGACGGGCGGCTGGAAACCGGGGTGGAGCGGGTTACCGGGTTCGATTTCACTGTGGATTACGGCTCCAACGGCTACTGACTGTTCATTTTTCAGGTAGACCGAGGCGCGGCCATCGCGAGCAAGCCCGCTCCCACATTGGATCTGCGTCATTCACAAATCCCCTGTGGGAGCGAGCTTGCTCGCGATGACGTCTTCAAAGACACCTCGAATTCTGCGGATATCCCCGATTCCCCAGAGTCCCTGTAAACTCCGCCTCTTTAGCCGACGTCAGGGAGCTCAAATGTCCGGTTCGATCCTTTATATCCACGGCTTCAACAGCTCGCCGTTGTCGAAGAAGGCCTGTCAGTTGGTCGAGGTGATGGAACGACTGGGCCTGAGCGAACACTTGCGCGTTCCGGCGTTGCACCACCACCCGCGCCAGGCTATCGACCAGCTGGAACAGGCGATTGCCGAGCTGGGGCGACCACTGCTGGTCGGCAGCTCGCTCGGCGGCTACTATGCCACTCACCTGGCCGAGCGCCATGGCTTGAAAGCCCTGTTGATCAACCCTGCCGTCAGCCCGCACCGGATGTTTGACGGCTTTCTGGGGACGCAGAAAAACCTGTATACCGAAGAGACCTGGGAAATGACCCACGACCACGTGACGGCCCTGGTCGAACTGGAAGTGCCGGCGCCCCAGGAGCCGCAGCGTTATCAGGTATGGTTGCAGACAGCTGACGAAACACTGGACTATCGCCTCGCCCAGCAGTATTACCGGGCATGCGCCTTGCGTATCCAGGCCGGCGGCGACCACAGTTTCCAGGGTTTTGCCGCGCAACTGCCGGCCATGTTGAGTTTTGCCGGCATTGGCGCCGATTTGTATCAGGCAATCGATTTCACCGCATTGTGAGCGATAGCCCCATGAATTCTTTTTTCACCGAACACTGACGACGAGACCCCATGGCCACTCCCAGCGCTAGCTCTTATAACGCAGACGCCATCGAAGTCCTCTCGGGCCTCGACCCGGTGCGCAAACGCCCCGGCATGTACACCGACACCAGTCGGCCGAACCACCTTGCCCAGGAAGTCATCGACAACAGTGTCGACGAAGCCTTGGCCGGGCATGCCACATCGGTGCAGGTGATCCTGCATGCCGACCATTCCCTGGAAGTCAGCGATGACGGCCGTGGCATGCCGGTGGACATTCACCCCGAGGAAGGTGTTTCGGGCGTCGAACTGATCCTCACCAAGCTTCACGCCGGTGGCAAGTTTTCCAACAAGAACTACCAGTTCTCCGGCGGCTTGCACGGGGTAGGCATTTCCGTGGTCAACGCCTTGTCCACCGAAGTACGGGTGCGGGTCAAGCGTGACGGCAACGAATACCAGATGACCTTCAAGGATGGCTACAAGGCCACCGAGCTGGAAGTCGTCGGCACTGTCGGCAAGCGCAATACCGGCACCAGCGTGTTCTTTGCGCCGGATCCGAAATACTTCGACTCCCCGAAATTCTCCATCAGCCGCCTCAAGCACGTGCTCAAGGCCAAGGCCGTGTTGTGCCCGGGGCTGCTGGTCAGTTTTGAAGACAAGGCCACCGGCGAGAAAGTCGAATGGCATTACGAAGACGGCCTGCGTTCCTACCTGGTGGATGCGGTCAGCGAATTCGAGCGCCTGCCGGACGAGCCGTTCTGCGGCAGCCTGGCCGGTAATAAAGAAGCGGTGGATTGGGCGCTGCTGTGGCTGCCGGAAGGTGGCGACGCGGTGCAGGAAAGCTACGTCAACCTGATCCCGACCGCCCAGGGCGGCACCCACGTCAACGGTTTGCGTCAGGGCCTGCTCGACGCCATGCGCGAGTTCTGCGAATTCCGCAGCCTGTTGCCGCGCGGTGTGAAGCTGGCGCCGGAAGACGTCTGGGAACGCATTGCCTTTGTGTTGTCGATGAAAATGCAGGAGCCACAGTTTTCCGGCCAGACCAAGGAGCGCCTGTCGTCCCGTGAGGCGGCGGCGTTCGTCTCCGGTGTGGTCAAGGACGCCTTCAGCCTGTGGCTCAATGCCAACCCGGAAACCGGCATGCTGCTGGCGGAACTGGCGATCAACAACGCCGGCCGTCGCCTCAAGGCCAGCAAGAAGGTCGAGCGCAAACGCATTACCCAAGGCCCGGCGCTGCCGGGCAAGCTGGCCGACTGTGCCGGACAGGACCCGATGCGTTCCGAGCTGTTCCTGGTGGAAGGTGATTCCGCCGGCGGCTCGGCCAAGCAGGCACGGGATAAAGAGTTCCAGGCGATCCTGCCGTTGCGCGGCAAGATCCTGAACACCTGGGAAGTCGACGGCAGCGAAGTGCTGGCCAGCCAGGAGGTGCACAACATCGCCGTGGCCATCGGCGTCGACCCGGGCGCGGCGGACATGAGCCAGCTGCGCTACGGCAAGATCTGCATCCTCGCCGACGCCGACTCCGACGGTCTGCACATCGCGACCTTGCTCTGCGCGTTGTTTGTCCAGCATTTCCGCCCGTTGGTGGATGCCGGTCATGTCTATGTCGCCATGCCCCCGCTGTACCGCATCGACCTGGGCAAAGAGATTTACTACGCCCTCGATGAAGCCGAACGCGATGGCATCCTCGATCGTCTGGTGGCCGAGAAGAAACGCGGCAAGCCGCAGGTCACCCGATTCAAGGGGCTGGGTGAAATGAACCCGCCGCAGCTGCGCGAGACCACCATGGACCCGAACACCCGGCGCCTGGTGCAGCTGACCCTGGAAGATTTCGAGGCTACCTCTGAAATGATGGACATGCTGCTGGCGAAGAAACGCGCCGGCGACCGCAAGACCTGGCTGGAGTCCAAGGGCAACCTGGCCGAGGTATTGGGCTGATGCGTCTGGGCTTTGCCCTGGCCTGCGGGTTGATGTTGACGTCGATCGCAGTATCCGCCGAGCCGGCGATACAGCTGCGCCTGTTGTCCGAGCATGTCGTCGACGGCATGCGCGGCGGCAACCTGTCCGGGCTGGCGCAGTGCGGCAATGATCTGTGGGCGGTTTCCGACCGCGACGATGATCAGATCTACCGCCTCGATACCAGCGAATCTGCCTGGCAGGCCGAAACGGTGCACATCGACGTACCGACGGTGCCTGACAGCGGATTGCCCTGGGGGTTGAAGTCCCGCGTTTGGGGCGCTTCTTTCGTGCGTGGCGGTAATCTGGACTTCGAGGGCATCACCTGCGACAGCGCCGGTAATCGTTATGTGGTCAGTGAAGGCCATGCCGCTGTCTTGCAGGTGCCGCCGACGGGGCCTGCCACCTGGTTGAAAATCTCGCCGATGCTGGTTCGCGAGGCGCGGGCCAGTGGCCTGCTGTTGCAATTCAACGCGCTGTTCGAAGGGCTGGCGATCAATCCGGCGGGCGATCAGATGTGGCTCGCCGCCGAGCGTCAAGGCCGCGGGCTGCTGATGATCAAGCGCAAACAGACGTTGTGGGACTGCGACGGTGGCTGCGTGCTGCTGAGCGAGGCGGGCATGGAAATGCAGCCCCAGCAGTTTCCCCACGCCAAAGCTGCCCCGCGGGATTTCTCTGACCTGTCGCTGTTCAACGGCAAGCTGTTCACCCTTGAACGCAACGCCTACCAGATCTGCCGCCGGGATCCGCAGACTGCCAAGGTCGAGCGTTGCTGGTCGTACGCTGCCGAGTTGTTGCAGGAAAACCGTCGTTATCCACAGAACTACGGGTTGGAAGAAGCATTGATAGTGGATGCCGATGGCGCCTGGGTCGGTGTCGACAACAACTTTGGCGCCCGTGCCGATGGCGAAGTGCGTCCGGTGGTCTGGCGCTTCGCTGCACCGGAAGGTGGCTGGAGTGCCAAGCCGTGAGGCAGCAAACCCCGGGGCAGCGCATCGGCCGGGTGTTCATGGTGCTGGCCTGGTGTGCGGCGCTGTTTCTGGCCACGCGGTTTTTTGGCCAGTGGGAAGCGCGTCAGCAAAATCCGAATGTGGTGGTCAGCTCGCAGCAGGGCGAAGGTTTCATCGAGGTGAAACTGATCAGCAATGCCCAGGGGCATTTTGTCGCCAGTGGCCAGATCAACGGCCAGACGGTGGACTTCATGCTCGACACCGGGGCGACCGATGTGTCGATCCCGGCGGACCTGGCCAGGCGCTTGAAGCTCAAAGAAGGATTCGGTGTGACCCTGAGCACGGCCAATGGCTTGAGCCAGGGCTATCGCACCCGTATCGAGCGCCTGCAACTGGGCGACATCGTGTTGCACGACGTGCGCGCATTGGTGGCCCCGGGGCTGCATGGCGATCAGGTGTTGCTCGGCATGAGCGCACTGAACAAACTTGAATTTACCCAGCGCGGTGGCACCATGCTGCTGCGCCAGACAACGAACCGATGAGGCCCGCATGAGCGACTCCCTTGATCTCAGCCTGGACGGTGTAGAACGCCGGTCACTGGCTGACTTCACCGAAAATGCCTACCTCAACTACTCCATGTACGTGATCATGGACCGTGCCTTGCCGCATATCGGCGACGGCCTGAAACCGGTACAGCGGCGCATTATCTACGCCATGAGCGAGTTGGGGCTGGACGCCGATTCCAAGCACAAGAAATCGGCGCGTACCGTCGGTGACGTGCTCGGTAAGTTCCACCCCCACGGCGACTCGGCCTGCTACGAAGCCATGGTCCTGATGGCCCAGCCGTTCAGCTATCGCTACACGCTGGTCGACGGCCAGGGCAACTGGGGTGCGCCGGACGATCCCAAGTCCTTCGCCGCCATGCGTTACACCGAAGCGCGGCTGTCGCGTTATTCCGAGGTGCTGCTCAGCGAGCTGGGCCAGGGCACGGCAGACTGGGGCCCGAACTTCGACGGCACGCTGGACGAGCCGCTGGTATTGCCGGCACGTTTGCCGAACATCCTGCTCAACGGCACCACCGGTATCGCCGTGGGCATGGCCACTGACGTTCCGCCGCACAACCTGCGTGAAGTCGCCACGGCGTGCGTGCGTTTGCTCGATGAGCCCAAGGCCACGGTCGAACAGCTCTGCGAACACATCCAGGGCCCGGACTACCCGACCGAAGCGGAAATCATCACCCCGCGCGCCGACCTGCTGAAAATCTACGAAACCGGTCGCGGCTCGGTGCGCATGCGCGCCGTGTACCACATCGAAGACGGCGACATCATCGTCACCGCGCTGCCGCATCAGGTCTCCGGTGCCAAGGTGCTGGAACAGATCGCCGCGATGATGCAGGCCAAACCGTCCAAGGCCCCGCAAATCGCTGACCTGCGCGATGAGTCCGACCACGAGAACCCATGCCGGATCGTGATCATTCCGGGTGCCCGGAAGAATTTTGACCACGATGCGCTGATGCAGCACCTGTTCGCCAGCACCGAGCTGGAGTCGAGCTACCGGGTCAACGTCAACATCATTGGCCTGGATGGCAAGCCGCAGCTGAAAAACCTGCGCGCGTTGCTGGTCGAATGGCTGGAGTTCCGGGTGCAGACCGTGCGTCGTCGCCTGCAATTCCGCCTCGACAAGGTCGAGCGTCGCCTGCACCTGTTGGACGGTTTGCTGATTGCCTACCTCAACCTGGATGAAGTGATCCACATCATCCGTACCGAGGAACAGCCACGGGCCAAACTGATCGAACGCTTCGCCCTGAGCGAGATCCAGGCTGACTACATCCTCGACACCCGTCTGCGTCAGTTGGCGCGACTGGAAGAGATGAAGCTGCGTGCCGAGCAGGATGAACTGCTCAAGGAACAAGCCAAGCTGCAAGCCCTGCTGAGCAGCGAAGCCAAGTTGAAAAAACTGGTGCGCAGCGAACTGATCAAGGACGCTGAAACCTACGGTGATGACCGCCGGTCGCCTATTGTCGAGCGTGCCGAAGCCAAGGCCCTGACCGAGCACGATCTGCTGCCGAACGAGAAAGTGACGGTCGTGCTGTCGGAAAAAGGCTGGATTCGTTCCGCCAAAGGCCACGAGATCGATGCCACCGGGCTTTCCTACAAGGCCGGGGACGGTTTCAAGGCGCTGGCCGCCGGGCGTTCCAACCAGTTTGCTGTGTTTATCGACTCCACCGGCCGCAGTTATTCGGTGGCTGCCCACACCTTGCCGTCGGCCCGTGGCCAGGGCGAACCGCTGACCGGCCGCCTGACGCCGCCGCCAGGGGCAAGTTTCGAATGCGTGCTAATGCCCGAAGACGATGCGCTGTACGTGATCGCCTCCGATGCCGGTTACGGTTTCGTGGTCAAGGGTGAAGACCTGCAGGCCAAGAACAAGGCGGGCAAGGCCCTGTTGAGCCTGCCGAACAACGCCAAGGTCATGCTGCCGCGCCCTGTGGCCGATCGTGAACAGAACTGGCTGGCGTCGGTGACGACCGAAGGTCGCCTGCTGATCTTCAAGATCAGCGACCTGCCACAATTAGGAAAAGGCAAAGGCAACAAGATCATCGGGATTCCCGGTGAGCGAGTGGCCAGTCGCGAAGAGTATGTGACGGACATCGCCGTATTGCCGGACGGTGCAACACTGGTGTTGCAGGCCGGGAAACGTACCTTGTCCCTGAAAGCGGACGACCTCGAGCACTACAAGGGTGAACGTGGCCGTCGTGGCAACAAGTTGCCGCGTGGCTTCCAGCGGGTAGATGCTCTGCTCGTCGAAAACCTCAATTAGGCGACATAGAAGCGCCGAACTACGATTTAACCCGTAGTTCGGCGCTTTGCGCTGGAGTCGGAACGAATATTCACGGATGATATGGCCTTTCAAGCGCCGGCACTGCCGCGCGTTCTTCATATTTGTTGAGTATTTTCACTGTGATCAGCCTTTTAGCGATCACCTGGATGGGACGATGACTGCTCTGCGCCTTCCTTTTATTCTTATGCTCGCCGGCATTCTTGGCCTGGCGGGCTGCAGCGTTCACCAACCGGTGTCGTTGTATCAGCTGGACGCTGGAAGTCCGGCTCAGCCTGCACAGAACGCGGGCATGGCGGTATTGTTGGGGCCGGTCACCGTGGCCGACTACCTGCAACGCGAAACCCTGTTGCAGCGTCAGCCGGATGGCAGCCTGCAAGCCTCGACGGACGGTCGTTGGGCCGGCAGCCTTTCGTCGGATATCGACCAACTGCTGCTGCGTCAGGTCGCAGGTCATCTGGACAGCCAGCGCGTAGTGCTGGCCCCGGCTACAGTGGGTTTCACCCCGGATGTTCAGGTGCTGCTGACCATCACACGCCTGGATTCGGGTGAAAAACAACCGGCGATCCTCGACGCGCAATGGCGCCTGATCGATCGTCGCGGGCAGGTCCGTGAGAACCGCATCATCCATTTGCAGGAACAGCATGCAGGTAGTACGGCGGCTCAGGTCCAGGCGCAGGGCGTGTTACTGCAACGCCTGGCCGAGCAACTGTCGGTGGCGCTCAAGCCGCTGGCCAATCAGCCGCCGATCGCCGAAGTCCCGCGCAAACCGGCGGCCAAGCCGGCAGCGCCTGCGGTAGAGCAGGAAAAGCAGCCGAAGATCCCGATGGCCGCGCCTGTTCGTACGGATATGGAAGTGTTCCGCTTCTAAGCCTGGACTGAATCCATACAAAGCCTGCATTGATGCGGGCTTTGTTGTTTTTACAGGTTGGAGATATCTAGCGCCTGTGCCGGCTTCATCGCGAGCAAGCTCGCTCCCACAGTGTCCGTGTCGTACACAAATCAAGTGAACGCCCCTGAACCTGTGGGAGCGAGCTTGCTCGCGATGAGGCCAGAACAGGCAACAAAAAAGCCCGCAGACGATCACTCATCTGCGGGCTTCTTCACATCGGGGCCTAAGGCTTAAGCGCGACGCTCATGCATCCGCGCCAGTTGCCGCTCCAGCATCGATGGATACGGCTCCATCAAGCGTTCCACGCAGCACGCACCTTCAGGACTGGCAATCGGGCGGATCCGTGCCCGCTGGCGGATCAAGGCGTCATCACTGATCTTGCGCTCCACCAGCAGCAGGTTGCGGCTGTGTTGCGACAGGGCCAGGGCGTCCTGGGCGGAGTCGGTCAGCAGCAGGTCGATCTGGCTCAGACCGAACAGTTCGTCGCCGAGGGTCAGGCCCAGCTGCAATTGCAGGGTGATGCCGCTGTCCGCGACTTCGATCTGCAACTGGTGGCCCAGGGCCCGCAGCAACTCGCCACAGCAAATGGCATTGGTCAGGTAGTCGTCGCCGCTGTCTTCGGTGTGGAACAGCATCAGCGTGCTGCCGTCGTTCAAGGTCTCCACTTCGCCTTGATACAGCGAAGCGGCCTGATCGAGGCAGTCGCGATAACGTTCGAGCAGTTCCTCCAGACGCGCCCGCGGCAGGCGGCGCAGTTGCTCCTGGGAGCCCAGTTGCACCGCCAGTACCGCGCTGTGTTGCGGCACGCTCGGCGTGGCCTTGCGAATCACCGGTTGTGGGGTGCTGCCCAGCGACTCGTCGCGCAGGTCGGCGAACGGGTCTTCGTCATCATCGTCTTCGGCGGTGCTGACGATCTGCCTTGGAGCTGGCTTGAGCGCCGCTACCGGGCGGCTCTCGTCGAAACTCGGGTCGCGCAGGTTACGGACTTCGAAGGCCGGGTCGGCCTCATCATCGACGTCGTCGAATTCCGGTTCCGGTTCCGGCACAGGGGCGGGCTCCGGGGCGAAGTTGGCGTGCAGCTGACGCGCAAGGTCGCCGATTTCGTCCTGGCGGTCGGTGGCCGGAGTGTATTCATCGATATTGCGCAGCCACACCCGCAATTGCAGCAGTGGCGTGGAGAGATAACGCCCCATGCGCAGACTCAGGGCCAGAGACAGGGCCAGCAGGATGGCGCTCAGAATGCCCATGCTTTGCAGGCTGATGGTCATCGGCTGCTGGAACTGGTCCATGTCCAGGCTGATGCGCAATTGCCCGGCCGTCACGTCCTGGAAGGTGATCTTGCTCTGGTACATGCCCTCGGCTTCGCCCAGCAGGCCATGCTTGGGACGCTGACCAGACTCGGCGAGGATGCGGTTGTCCGGGCTGTAGATGGCGGCGTGGGCCACCAGCTTGTTCTTGGTCAGGTTATTGAGCAGCACGTTGAGGCTGAGGATGTCATTGGACACCAACAGCTCGGTGGCCGACGTGGCCGTCTGCGTGGTCAGGCTTTCGCCCAGCGCATCCGCCTGCTCGTGCATGGCCTGCTTGAACTGCAAGCCCATCACGCCGGCATAGATGACCAGGGCCAGGGCGACCAGGATCACGTTATGGCTGGCGATGCGCAATGCAATCGGTACACGGCGGTGGCGCAGTGCACGGAAGATCAGCAGGAAGAAGTTATCGGTTTTTACTGGCGTGGGCCGGTTCACTTGAGCTCGGCTCTTTTGTCCGTGAAGTTGACGCGCAGTATAGCGACAGGCCCTAGACCGTCAAAGCGCTCACGGTGCCCGATGGTCACTGAAAGTGGGTAGAATGCGGTTTTTTTCCACCTGCGGGGGTGCGCCTTGCGCGAAATCGTCCTGATAAACATCACGGGAGTCGACCGTCCGGGTCTGACTGCGGCCATTACCGGCGTTCTGGCCCAGGGTGGTGTGAACATTCTCGACATCGGTCAGGCGGTGATCCACGACACCTTGTCGTTCGGCATCCTGGTTGAAATTCCCGACACCGAGCAAGGCAAGTCCGTGCTCAAGGACATCCTGTTCAAGGGCTATGAGCTCGGTCAACAGGTGCGTTTCACGCCGGTGTCCGAACAGGACTACCAGCAGTGGGTCGGCAACCAGGGCAAAAAACGCCACATTGTCACCCTGTTGACCCGCAAGGTGACAGCCGGGCAGTTGCAGGCCGTGAGTTCGATCACCGCTAAATATGGACTGAACATCGACCACATCGATCGTCTGTCCGGGCGTATGCCGCTCGACACGCCGGCCGACAAGGGCAAGGGCTGCATCGAGTTCTCCGTGCGCGGCGAGGCGGCTGATCCGCAAGCACTGCGTGCCGAATTCCTCAGCGTCGCCCAGGAACTGAACGTCGATATCGCGTTCCAGGAAGATTCGCTGTTCCGTCGCAACCGTCGCCTGGCGGTGTTCGACATGGACTCGACCCTGATCGAAGCCGAAGTGATCGATGAGCTGGCCAAGGCTGCTGGCGTCGGCGACAAAGTATCGGAGATCACCGAGCGGGCGATGGCTGGCGAACTGGACTTCCGCGCCAGCTTCAAAGAGCGCTTGGCCTTGCTCAAGGGGCTGGACGTTGGCGTGCTGGACTCTATCGGCGCCTCATTGCGCCTGACCGAAGGCGCAGAAACCCTGTTCGCCGAACTCAAGCGCCTGGGCTACAAGACCGCGATTCTGTCGGGCGGCTTCACCTACTTCGCCAAGCAATTGCAGGCCAAGCTGGGTATCGACTACGTGTTTGCCAACGAGCTGGAAGTGGTCGACGGCAAAGTCACCGGCGTGGCGGTCGAGCCGATTGTCGATGCACAGCGCAAGGCCGATTTGCTGAAGGAACTGGCACACAAGGAAGGCTTGCGCCTGGAGCAGACCATTGCGGTTGGCGACGGTGCCAACGATTTGCCGATGCTGGCGATTGCCGGGTTGGGCGTGGCATTCCGCGCCAAGCCGCTGGTCAAGCAGTCGGCCAAGCAGGCGATTTCCACCTTGGGCCTGGATGGCGTGCTGTATCTGCTGGGGTTGCGCGATCGCGACGGACAGCTGTAACTCCGCAAAACAACTGTAGGAGCGAGCCTGCTCGCGATGAACCTGAGAACGACGCGGGTTTTCAGAAAGCCCGCGTCATCGTTGGCGACCATCGCGAGCAGGCTCGCTCCTACAGTGAATGGCGGTGTCTATCAGGCTTTTGGTGAGCCCATACCCTGACCCATCTGCACCGCTGTACCAGCAGTCATTTCCTCAGCCCACTTCACTTGATCCGGCCCGAACAGTACTACAGCGGTCGAACCCAGCTTGAAACGACCCAGTTCCGCACCTTTTTCCAGGTGGATCGGTGCGCGGGAGGCTTCGTCGTAACGGAAGGTTTTCAGCTCGCGTTTCGGCGGCGTGACCAGGCCCGCCCAGACGGTTTCAATCGATGCAACGATCATCGCACCCACCAACACCACGGCCATCGGGCCGCGCTCGGTGTCGAAAATGCACGCTACGCGCTCATTACGGGCGAACAGTTCCGGAACGTTTTCAGCGGTTGTCTGGTTGACCGAGAACAGGCGGCCAGGGATGTAGACCATCTCGCGCAGGGTGCCGGCCAGCGGCATGTGCACGCGGTGGTAGTCCTTCGGCGACAGGTAGATGGTCGCGAAGTCACCGCCCATGAACGGCGCAGCATTCGCCGCATCACCGCCCAGCAGCTCCAGCACGCTGAAGCTGTGGCCCTTGGCCTGGAACACGCGACCGTGTTCGATCGGGCCGAGCTGGCTGATCGCGCCGTCGGCCGGGCTGAGGATTGCGCCCGGGGTCTCGTCCAGCGGGCGGGCACCGTCTTTCAGTGCACGGGTGAAGAACGCGTTGAAGTGCTCGTAGGCGGTCAGGTCTTCGACCAGCGCCTGGGACATGTCCACCTGATAACGCTTGGCGAACCAGGCGGTAAAGGCATTCTTGAACCAGCGCACGCGGCATTCGGCGATGCAGCCGGCCAGTCGCGAGAGCAAGTTGTGGGGCAGCAGGTACTGGCCGAGGAGAAACAGACGCTTGTTCATTAACTGTCCTTAAAAATCTTAAATCTCTACGGGCGTGTCGGGGTGGTTACCCCATTCGCCCCAGGAGCCGGCGTAGCCTTTGACCCGCGGATAACCGAGAGCCTTGGCCACCAGATAGGTGAAGCCAGAACGGTGGTGGGTCTGGCAGTGGGTAATCACTTCTTTGTCTTTGCTGATCCCGAGTTGTTCGAGGATCTGCTGCATATCGGTGCGGATGCGCAACTGGCGTGACGGATCCATGCCGGCGGTCCATTCGAAATTGACTGCGCCGGGAATGTGCCCGCCCTTGGCTGCCAGGACTTTCTCACCTGAATACTCCAGCGGCCCGCGTGCGTCCCAGATTGCCAGGTCGGCGGCGCCGAGACGGCTTTGCAGGTATTCGCGGGTGGCGGTGGGTTCGTCGTGCAAGGTCAACGAAACCGGGCCACCCACGTTTGGCGGGATCTGGATCGACATGGGCAAACCTTCTGCCAGCCAGGCCGGCAGGCCGCCGTCGACATAGTGGTACTTGCTGTGGCCGATGACATCCAGCAGCCAGATGAAGCGCCCGGCCCAACCGCCGCCTTCGTCGTCATACACCACATAGACCGCATCGGGATTGTGTCCCAGCTCACCAAACAGCACTTCGAGTGCTGCCTTCGGAGGCATCAGTCCCGGAGCGGGGGGCTGGCCGAGTTGCGTGCGTTTCGGATCGACAAAGCGCGCGCCGGGAATGTGCCCTTCGGAGTAGCGGGCGGCACTGGTCAAGTCCACCAGAATCAGTTCGCGGGCGTCGAGACGAGGGAGCAAGTCGCTCGGCTCGATCACCAGCGGCAAGCCAGAGAAGTCAGACATGTGAGGTCTCCAGAGCACAAAAGGGAGGATTGTAACGCAGCTTATTGGCCTCGGTGGCTAAAGCTGTGCAGGGCTTTTTCGATGCATTGCGCGGTTTTGCCGAAGGCCTGTACGGAAATTTCCGAAAACGGCCCACCGCCCTGATCCGCCACGACGATCATGATCACCCGGCCATTGTTGACCAGTGAGCGCAGCAGCAGATGTTCGCCGCTGAACTGCGAACGCAGGCTGTTGGGCAAAAGGGCCGAGAATTGCGCGTTGTTGGCTGGCGTCAGGCGCACCTGGGCCTGTTGTGCGAGCAGGCGTTGCAACACGTTGCTCTGGCTGACCACGAAGTTCAGCCCGGCCGCTTCCTTCGGCAGGCCGGCCGTCTGGTGTACGCGCAGGTTGGCGTGGGTGCGGTCGGCCATCAGAATCATCACCCGACGCATACCGCAGGCCGCGAGGGCGTTCCGGGCGGCGATGGTCAAGTGCATGGCGTTGGTGAAACGACTCGGCTCGACCAGCAATTCGGCACATTGCTTGCGCCACGTCGCCAGCTCTTCGGCACTCGGTGCCGCCGCCGGCAGCAAACCGGCGTGGATACGGTTCATACCCCACGGCCAGATCAGCGATTCGGCGGGGTGCCAGAGGTCGGGCATGGCGTGTTGGCGTGCGCTGTTGGCGGCTTGCTGGTGCAGTTGCTGTTGCACCTCGTCCATCGGCATTTGCAGGTAAAGGCTGGTCAGGTACTGCCAGCGCTCACTGTGCGGGCTGTCCCAGGCCTGTTGCGCCGAAAGTGCCAGCCCATTGGCCAGCAACACTGTATTGGCCGGTTGATTGAGCCAGCGGCGCAGGGTCGGATCGTCATCGAGGCGGTTCTGCTGGCGCAGTGGATGCTCGCTGTCACGGGCGATGCGCAGGACTTTCACCAGTTCCCGCTGTTCGGTGAGCAACAGCCGATAACCCTGCTGCACCCAGATCGGCAAGCGCCAGATCTCCACCAGTGCCTGGCCGATGTCCAGCAGGCGTACGCCAAACAGTTGCTGTTCGACTTTGCGTGCCGACTCACCTTTATGGATGACCCGCAGCTCCCAGTCTTCGAGCAGTTCTGGATGGGTCAGCGCCAACGGCCACAGGGGCGAAAGAAACAGCAGGCTGCCCCAGTGGATGTCCTGCCACAGGCGTGCCAGGCGACTGGCAAAAAAGCCGTTGGCCTGTTGCGTGGCGTGCTGGCTGATCATCTGTAACTGACGCAGGGCTTTGGGAATCCCGGATTGGGGTTTGACGGGCAGGCGCGCGAGCAGCTCTTCCGTGCGCTTCAACCCGAGGCGATTGATCGCGATCTCAAGGTTTTCCGCCGGCGCGGTCATGCCGCCATGGGGGTGCCGGTTGGCTTCGCGAATCACGCTCAGGGCCAGGGCCGGGCTGCCTTGCATGAGGTCGGCGATGTCGCGCAGCGAGCTGCGATTGTCGCGGATGGCCTTGCAGACCCGGTCGTGGCTGGCTTGCGGAACAGGCAGGCGCATGCTGTCGAGCAGCTTGACCCAGCCTTCGAGCGTCGTCGGTTTTGGCGTTGGAACGTTCGTTTCGTTAACCATGGTTGGAGGCGATCATCGTCAACATTACCTATGCCCGGATGGGGTCAAATTGGCTTTTCGCCTGAACGGCCTATAGTCTGGCGCAGTTTTGCCGATAAGTAGAAGAAGAGATTTTTTAACTTCCGAATATGACCTTGAACCCGACTCAGTAAGTGCTCTCCTACCTATGGCTAAAATTATCGGCATCATCGTCGTATTCGCGAGCGTGCTCGGCGGATACGTGCTCTCCCACGGCAAAATCGGCGCACTCATCCAGCCTTTCGAGGTGATGATTATCGGGGGGGCGGCCCTTGGCGCATTCCTGCAGGCCAACCCCGGCCACATGACGATGCGCGTGCTCAAGAAGGCCTTGGGCATGTTCGGTTCGCGCTTCAACCACGGCTTCTATCTGGAAGTGCTGGGGCTGATCTACGAAATCCTCAACAAGAGCCGGCGCGAAGGCATGATGGCGATCGAAGGTGACATCGAAGATGCTGCCGCAAGCCCGATTTTCGCCAAATACCCGACGGTGTTGAAAGATGAGCGCATGACCGCGTACATCTGCGATTACCTGCGCATCATGTCTTCCGGCAACATGGCTCCCCATGAGCTTGAAGGCTTGTTCGACATGGAGCTGACCAGCCTCAAGGAAGACCTGGACCACCCCTCCCACGCAGTCAACGGCATCGCCGACGCCATGCCCGGTTTCGGTATCGTCGCGGCGGTATTGGGTATCGTGGTGACCATGGCTTCCCTGGGTGAAAGCGACCAGAAAATGATCGGTCTGCACGTCGGTGCAGCGTTGGTAGGTACCTTCTTCGGTATTCTCGCCGCCTACGGTTTCTTCGGTCCGTTGGCCCACGCCCTGGGTCACGATGCCAAGGAAGAACTGAACGTCTACGAAGCCATCAAGGCCTCTTTGGTTGCTTCGGCTTCCGGCATGCCGCCATCGCTGGCGGTGGAGTTCGGCCGCAAGGTTCTGTATCCGGCGCACCGTCCCAGCTTCGCTGAGCTGGAACAAGCGGTTCGCGGTCGCTAAGTTATGGAAAATAACCAGCCAATAATCATCAAGCGCGTCAAGAAATACGCGGGCGGGCATCACGGGGGGTCCTGGAAAATCGCCTTCGCGGACTTCGCGACAGCGATGATGGCGTTCTTCCTGGTGTTATGGCTGTTGTCCACGGCAACGCCGGAACAGAAGATCGCCATCGCCGGTTACTTCAAGGACCCGATCGGCTTCACCGAAAGCGGTACGCCGTACATCATCGATCTTGGCGGCACACCGACCCTGGCGCCGGAAAACACCCTCAACCCCGAGGTGAAGTCCCAGCCGCAGCCGGACAAGGTCACCATCGATACCGACCAGGTCGAAGGCATGGCCGAGCAGGTCGAAAAAGAACGCCTCGAACTGTTGCTGCAAGAACTGCAGAACAAGGTCGAGGAGAACCCGCAGCTGCAGAAGTTCAAGGACCAGATCCTGTTCGAAATCACCCCGGACGGCCTGCGCATTCAGATCGTGGATGCCGAGAACCGGCCGATGTTCGACTCGGGTTCGGCCCGTCTGAAACCGTATTTCGAAGACATCCTGCTGGCCATGGCCGACACCATCAAAGCGGTGCCAAACAAGATCAGCATCAGCGGCCACACCGATGCCAAACCGTACACCGGCACCGGTGATTTCGGTAACTGGGAGCTTTCAGCCAACCGTGCCAACGCCGCACGTCGTGCGCTGGTGGCGGGCAGCTACCCGGAGGCGCAGGTGGCGCGCGTGGTCGGTTATGCCTCGTCGGCCCTGTTCGATCGCGAGCATCCGTTCAACCCGGTCAACCGTCGCATCGACATCGTGGTGCTGACCAGGAAAGCCCAACGTTCGATCGAAGGATCGCAAGGCGCGGAACCGGCACCTGAGACACCGCAAGGTTCGGCAGCTCCGGGAGCCGCGCCGGTCGACCCGAATGCGTTGCCGGCGGACAAGGAACCGCTGCCGGCTCACGAACTGCGCGAGCGTCTGAACCTGTTCGACGACCCGGCACCGAAACCGGGTGAGCCAGCCAAACCGGCTGAACCGCCCAAGCAGTGACTGACAAAAAAGCCGACAGCGATGTCGGCTTTTTTGTCGGCGCTTTCTGTATTAAAAACCGCGGATGATTCGGGACTTGAGGTCGGCGTGAAAGCGATCCGCATTGGATTTGTTAACGCTGCGCACTGACTCGCTACCGGTCACCGAATCCAGTGCCATCGAACGCTTGAGTATCGCTTCGTTTCGATAGGCATCGATAAAGAACTCGATGTCCCGGTCGCTGGTCAGCTTCGGCCACTTGTCGAGGTACAGCGGCAGCTCTGTCGGGCCGGTCCTATACGAGCAGATGCGCCGGTTGGTGATGGTCGCCTCGCCGATTTCGAATGGCACCCACCAGGACAGCGCGGTTTTCTCCGACACCACCGCCAGCAGGTGCGTGCATTCGCTGATGTTGCGGGTAATCACCCCGGTGATGTCGTCGGTGGTCTGGGATTCGGCATCCAGTACATCGAGGTAGGTCTTGATGCTGGCCTGGATCAGGCGCGTGTTGATTTTGACCGCATGGGCGCGATCCATGTGGCGGTAGCTGATAAACACCGGCATCAGAAATGTCCCTTGATTGCGAGTTCGCGGTAATAGGCGCCGAGGGCGGTGAGGCGGCAGCCGGTGGAGTGGATGGGGGGG
>NZ_AKJL01000101.1 GCF_000282355.1 Pseudomonas sp. GM49 | reverse complement strand
AGGCCATAACATCCAACATTATCGTTGACTGTTATACCGCCATCGCGAGCAAGCTCGCTCCCACAGTGTTTTGTGGTGCTCTCAACTGACGCTTACTGCTTTTCCAGCAACCACTTGCGCTCACCCGGAGTGAACGAAGGCATTTCGTCTGCCTGCGCTGTATTCACGGTCTGGAAAATCTCCAGCTCCTTGCCTTTGCGCGCAAAGATCCAGGCGTTGCCTTGGCCGTTGAGTTGCAGCCACATGTTGTCATTGCCGCCACTCATGGATGCGCAATCGCCAGCCAGGCACAACGCATAGCGGTCGCTGCCGGGAAGGCCGGTCACCTGGCCGTCGGCCTGGAATTGAACCGTATTGCCTTCGCCGGTACCGCTGACGATTGTCCAGCTGCCGCCCATGTAGGCTGAATACAGCGCACGTTCGAAGCTGGCGCCGATTGGAGCGCCGTCCGGCACCGGAATCAGGGCGCGGTCGAAAACCTGCTCGGGCTCGTTGTCGCTGGCGGACTGGCTGAGTTGCTTGCCGTCACGCTTCAGCTCGCTGGCCGAGCTGCCATAAAAGTCGATTTTCCAGGCGCCGGATTCTTCACCGAGCAGCTTGCCGTCGACATTTTCAAAACCATTGGTGTAGCGGGCCTGACCGGCCTTGGTGTTGATGTCCCATTCCAGGTTCGGGCCATAGGCCTGGAGTGCTTCACGCAGGGGGACGCCTTTGGCGGCAGCATCGATCGCCACCTGGTTGATCCAGGTGCCGCTGATATCTCGGTCGGCGGGGTTGCTGGCACATCCGCCCAGGAACAGGGCGAGCAGCGAGAGAACAAGCGCGTTGCGCATGGTGGAATCCTTTCAAGCTTTCTTTACAGCAGGGCAGTCGGCGCAGCCCGAGGCTGCGCCGCACGCATTACTCGATGACCAGGATGGCATCCATTTCAACCTGCGAACCCTTTGGCAGGGCCGCTACGCCGATGGCGGCGCGGGCAGGGTAAGGCTGGTCGAAGTACTTGCCCATGATCTCGTTGACCTTGGCGAAGTGGCTCAGGTCGGTGAGGAAGATGTTCAGCTTGACGATGTCCTTGAACGAACCGCCGGCCGCTTCTGCCACGGCTTTGAGGTTCTCGAACACCTGGACGGTCTGGGCTTCGAAGCCTTCGACCAGTTCCATGGTTTTTGGGTCCAGAGGAATCTGACCTGACATGTAAACGGTGTTGCCAGCCTTGATCGCCTGGGAGTAAGTACCGATGGCGGCCGGGGCCTTGTCGCTGGTGATAACAGTCTTGGTCATGTATGACTCCTTGTAATGAGGTGGCTACGTTTGCGAGCTACGCACGCATGCGGGTGATGCGAATCACCCCGGTCAAGGCGCGCAGTTTCTTGATCACGCGGGCCAGGTGCACGCGGTCGTGCACGCTGACCACCAACTGGACCACGCTGATGCGACCATCGCGTTCGTCCATGCTGATTTTCTCGATATTGCCGTCGGCGGCGTTGACGCTGCTGGCCAGCAGGGCGATCAGGCCGCGCTGGTGCTCCAGCTCGACGCGCAGCTCGACGTTGAATTCGCCGGTGACATCCTTGGCCCACGAGAGCTGGATGCATTTTTCCGGGTTGTGGCGGATTTCGCTGATGTTGCGGCAGTTGTCCAGGTGCACGACCATGCCTTTGCCGGCGGACAGGTGGCCGACAATCGGGTCGCCCGGAATCGGCGTGCAGCACTTGGCATAGCTGAGCACCAGGCCTTCGGTACCGCGAATCGCCAGCGGGCCTTCCGGGCTCGGCAACTGTTCACCTTCACCCAGCAGTCGGCGAGCCACCACATAGGCCATGCGATTGCCCAGGCCGATGTCTTCGAGCAGATCTTCGACCAGTTCGAGGCGGTACTCGACGAGCATGGCCTTGACGCGCTCGGCCGGAATTTTTTCCAGTGAACTGTCGAAGCCATTGAGGACCTTGTTCAGCAGGCGTTCGCCGAGGCTGATGGACTCGGAGCGGCGTTGCAGTTTCAGCGCGTGGCGGATGTGCGTGCGTGCCTTGCCGGTGACCACGAAGTTGAGCCACGCCGGGTTCGGCCGCGCGCCGGGCGCACTGACGATCTCGACCGTGGAGCCGCTTTGCAGCGGTTCGGACAGCGGTGCGAGACGGCGGTTGATCCGGCAGGCGATGCAGCTGTTGCCCACGTCGGTGTGCACCGCGTAGGCGAAGTCGACCGCCGTGGAGCCCTTGGGCAGCTCCATGATCCGGCCTTTGGGCGTGAACACGTAGACCTCGTCCGGGAACAGGTCGATCTTCACGCTTTCGATGAATTCCAGCGAGTTGCCGGCGCGTTGCTGCATTTCCAGCACGCCTTTGACCCACTGGCGGGCGCGGGCATGGGTGCCTTTTGGCTGTTCGTCGCCGCTGGATTTGTACAGCCAATGGGCGGCGATGCCGTTGTTCGCCATCTCTTCCATTTCACGGGTGCGGATCTGGATCTCGATCGGAACCCCGTGCATGCCGAACAGTGTGGTGTGCAGCGACTGGTAGCCGTTTGCCTTGGGGATCGCGATGTAATCCTTGAAGCGTCCCGGCAGTGGTTTATATAAGTTATGTACAGCACCCAGCACGCGGTAGCAGGTATCGACCTTGTCGACGATGATCCGGAACGCGTAGACGTCCATGATCTCGTTGAAGGCCCGACGCTTGCCGCGCATTTTCTTGTAGATGCCGTAGAGGTGTTTCTGGCGCCCGCTGACCTCGCCCTGGATGCCGTCGATGGCCAGGCAGTGGCTTAAGGATTCTTCGATCTTGTTGACGATTTCCTTGCGGTTGCCCCGGGCGCGTTTGACGGCTTGGTAGATCCGCGCGGAACGCATCGGGTGCATGGCCTTGAAGCCGAGGTCTTCGAATTCTATGCGGATGGCGTGCATGCCCAGCCGGTTGGCGATGGGCGCATAGATTTCCAGTGTTTCCTTGGCGATGCGCCGGCGTTTTTCGCCGGACAGCACTTCCAGGGTGCGCATGTTGTGCAGGCGGTCGGCCAGCTTGACCAGGATCACGCGAATGTCGCGGGCCATGGCCATGGCCATTTTCTGGAAGTTTTCGGCTTGGGCTTCGGCCTTGGTTTCGAAATTCATCTGGGTCAGTTTGCTGACCCCGTCGACCAGTTCGGCCACGGTTTCGCCGAACTGCGCTTGCAGCGCTTCCTTGGCAATACCGGTGTCTTCGATCACGTCATGCAGCATGGCGGCCATCAGGCTCTGATGGTCCATGTGCATGTCGGCAAGAATATTCGCCACGGCAAGAGGATGCGTGACATACGCCTCACCGCTACGGCGGCGTTGGCCGTCGTGGGCTTGTTCGGCGTAGAAATACGCTCGGCGGACCAGGTTGACCTGGTCTTTGCCGAGGTAGGTCGATAAGCGATCGGCGAGGGCGTCTATGCTCGGCATGATGTCTCCTGCCGTAAGCTGTGATCCCGCGCCGTGCTACGTCGACCAGGCATAGGCTTAGACGGCCTCGTTGGACTCGTCCTCGAATGCAGCAAAAAGCGGTTCATCTTCAACGATTTCGGCTTCGGCGATAGCTGCGTAGTCGATCAGGCCTTCAGCGATTTCGCGCAGGGCGACGACGGTAGGCTTGTCGTTTTCCCATGCTACTTTCGGCTCTTTGCCGCCGGTGGCCAGTTGACGGGCACGCTTGGTAGAGAGCATGACCAGCTCAAAGCGGTTATCCACGTGTTCTAGGCAGTCTTCAACGGTTACGCGGGCCATGGTCTTCCTCGTAGCAAATGCAATATGCGCGCTGCCCGGATGGGCGAGCGGACTCAACAGTTTAAAAAATCACCAGCGATTAGGGAAGCGCTGATTTTTTAACCAAGCCCTTCAACGCGCTGCAAGTACCAATGTAAAGCCCTTGCAGCGGTTTTGGGAAGAGCTGATTAACCGAGTAATTCAGCCAGCAATTTGCCGTGACGCTGCTGCTGACGCTTCTGAATCAGCTGATTGGCGCGGAAAATCGCCTTCAGGTCGTGCAGCGCGTGGGCGAAATCGTCGTTGATGATCAGGTAGTCGTAGTCGACGTAGTGGCTCATTTCGCTGACGGCTTCGCGCATGCGGCCGTCAATGATCTCGTCACTGTCCTGGCCACGATTGGTCAGGCGCTGGTGCAGGGCCTGCAATGACGGCGGCAGAATGAAGACCGAGCGGGCCTGAGGCATCAGCTTGCGCACTTGCTCGGCACCTTGCCAGTCGATTTCCAGAATCAGGTCGTGGCCTTCGTCCAGAGTCTGCTGCAGGTGGCTTTGCGAGGTACCGTAGAGATTGCCGAACACTTCGGCGCGCTCGAGGAAATCGCCGTGCTCGATCATCTTCACGAACTCGCTGCGGTCGACGAAGTGATAGTTCACGCCATTCACTTCACCGGGACGCATGGCGCGGGTGGTGTGGGAGACCGAAACGCGGATCTCCGGATCGGCGTCGGTCAGGGCCTTGACCAGGCTGCTCTTGCCCGCGCCCGAAGGGGCGGAAATGATGTACAGGGTGCCAGTGCTATGTGTCATGTCGGGGTAGCCTTACTCAATATTCTGCACTTGTTCGCGCATCTGCTCGATCAACACCTTGAGGTTGACCGCCGCCTGGGTGCTGCGCGGGTCGAAGGCTTTTGAGCCCAGTGTGTTGGCTTCGCGGTTGAGCTCCTGCATCAGGAAGTCCAGGCGCCGACCGGCAGCGCCACCGGATTTGAGCACCCGGCGAACTTCGATGATGTGAGTGCTCAGGCGATCCAGTTCTTCGGCGACGTCGCTTTTTTGCGCGAGCATGACCATTTCCTGCTCCAGACGCTGCGGGTCCATCTCGGCCTTCATATCGGCAAAGCGGTCGAGGACTTTCTGGCGCTGGGTGGCGAGCATTTGCGGAACCAGTTCGCGCAGGGTCACCACGTCTTCTTCGATGGAGGTCAGGCGCTCGTCAATCAGCCGCGCCAGCTCCGCGCCTTCGCGCTCGCGGCCGGCCTTCAGTTCCTTGAGGCCCTGATTGAACAGTGCCAGCGCCTCGGCGTTCAAGGCTTGCGGGTCGGTGGCGTCGCCTACCAGTACGCCGGGCCAGGCCAGGACTTCCAGCGGGTTCAGCGCTGCCGGGTTCTTGATCAGGCTGGCAATGGTCTCGGCTGCGGCGACCAGTTGCGCGGCGCGCTCCTGATCGATTTGCAGCGCTTTGCCGGTGTTTTCTTCGGTGAAGCGCAAGGTGCATTCGAGCTTGCCCCGGGATACACCCTGGCGCAGGGCTTCGCGAACCGCGCCCTCGAGGTCGCGAAAGGACTCCGGCAGGCGCAGGTGGGGTTCCAGGTAGCGGCTGTTGACCGACCGCAGCTCCCAGCTCAAGGTGCCCTGGACGCCGGCTTTTTCGACGCGGGCGAAGGCGGTCATGCTGTGCACCATGGCGGTACCTCGCAATGCAGATCGGCACAGAACCGAGGTTCCGGGAATCCGATATCAATGAATTAAAGCCGACTGGCAGCAAAGGCGCAGGATTGTAGCGCAGTGGCACGGATGCGCCCAAACACACGGTGTGACAAAGAGCGGCAGGCCTTCGCCGACACGCAGTACAGAGCCCTCGGTCGTCGGCGGATTTTTTTAGATGTGCCCAGTGGCGGTCGGCGGCTCTATAATGCTCCGCAGTTTTCCGTCCCCAGTACAGGTATTCCCTATGATACGTCCAAGTGGTCGCGCTGCCGATCAGCTCCGCTCGATCCGCATCACCCGCAACTACACCAAACACGCCGAGGGTTCTGTGCTGGTCGAGTTCGGTGATACCAAGGTCATCTGCACCGTCAGCGTTGAACCGGGCGTACCGCGTTTCCTGAAAGGCCAGGGCCAGGGTTGGTTGACTGCCGAATACGGCATGCTGCCGCGAGCTACCGGCGAACGTAACCAGCGTGAAGCCAGCCGTGGCAAGCAAGGCGGCCGCACCCTGGAAATCCAGCGTCTGATCGGTCGTTCCCTGCGCGCTGCGCTGGACATGTCCAAGCTGGGCGACGTCACCCTGTACGTCGACTGCGACGTGATCCAGGCCGATGGCGGCACCCGCACTGCTTCGATCACCGGCTCCATGGTTGCGCTCATCGATGCCTTGAAAGTCATCAAGAAGCGTGGTGGCCTGAAGGGCGGCGACCCGGTCAAGCAGATGATCGCCGCTGTTTCCGTGGGCATGTACAAGGGTGAGCCTGTGCTCGACCTCGACTACCTGGAAGACTCGGCCGCCGAGACTGACCTGAACGTGGTGATGACCAGCGCTGGCGGTTTCATCGAAGTCCAGGGCACTGCCGAAGGCGCGCCGTTCCAGCCTGAAGAGCTGAACGCCATGCTGGAACTTGCGAAGAAAGGCATGAACGAAATCTTCGAACTGCAAAAGGCCGCATTGGCCGACTGACCGGACGGCTCCAGACAAGGAGGACACCATGAGTGACGAACAACTGCCGCTGCCCACGCCGAGCCAGGAGGTTCGTCAGTGGGCCATGTTTTGCCACTTGTCCGCCTTGCTGGGGATCTGGATTCCGTTCGGCACGATCATCGGCCCGCTGATTCTCTGGCAGATGAAGCGCGAGATGGACCCGTTCATCGATGCCCAGGGCAAGGAAGCGCTGAATTTTCAGATCAGCGTCGCCATTGCCTCGGCCATTTGTTTCCTGCTGATGGTGGTGATTATCGGGTTCTTCCTGTTTGGCCTGATCGCCATCGGTGCGCTGGTGTTGACGATCATTGCCGGGGTGAAGGCCAATGAAGGGCAGCCTTATCGGTATCCGTTCACTTGGCGGCTGATCAAGTAACGATCAATGCACTCCCTCTGTAGGAGCGAGCTTGCTCGCGATGTTGTATCAGGCGCATTGCTGCCCACTGACAAACCATCGCGAGCAAGCTCGCTCCTACAGAAATGCAAATCGTCACCCACAAAAAAGCCGACCCTGAAGTCGGCTTTTTTGTGTCTGCAAAACGACGCTTAGATGGTCAGCGTCCAGTCGTAGTCCACGATCAGCGGCGCGTGTTGCGAGAACCGCGGCTGGCGTGGCAGGCGTGCGCTACGTACGAAGCGGCGCAGGCCCGGGGTCAGCAGTTGATAGTCGAAGCGCCAACCGAGGTTGAGCATCTCCGCCTGTTCATTATCCGGCCACCAGCTGTACTGGTCGCCTTCACGGCTGACTTCACGCAGGGCGTCGACATAACCCATGTTGCCGACAATCTCGTCCATCCACGCACGTTCAGGTGCCAGGAAGCCCGGAGATTGCTGGCTGTCGCGCCAGTTCTTGATATCCAGCTTCTGTTGCGCCACGTACAGCGAGCCACAATAAATGTACTCGCGACGTTTGCGCCGCTGTTTATCCAGATAACGGGCGAAGTCGTCCATTAGCTTGAACTTCTGGTTCAAGTCTTCATCGCCATTCTGCCCCGAAGGGAGCAGCAAGGTCGCGATGCTGACCTTGTCGAAATCGGCTTGCAGGTAGCGCCCGTAGCGGTCGGCCGTCTCGAAACCGAGACCGCTGATGACAGCCTTCGGTTGCAGCCGCGAATACAAAGCCACGCCACCTTGGGCGGGGACTTCGGCATCGCAGGCATAAAGGAAGTATCCATCCAGTTGGAAGGCTGGATCGTCCAGTTCAAAGGCGGAGGCGCGGGTGTCCTGCAGGCAGATGACGTCGGCATTCTGTGCTTGCAGCCAACTGAGCAAACCACGCTCGACTGCAGCCTGAATACCATTGACGTTCACACTGATGATCCGCATAAATGGCCCCAAAAATCGCGTGCGTGTATGATACACGGCGTCAAGCTAATTAGCTAAATCCGTGGTATTTGGGGTTTTTTTCATGCAAGCGTATCAGCGCGATTTCATTCGTTTTGCCATCGATCGCGGCGTTTTGCGCTTCGGTGAGTTCACCCTGAAGTCCGGGCGCACCAGTCCTTACTTCTTCAATGCTGGCCTGTTCAACTCAGGTTCGGCCTTGGCGCAGCTGGGTCGTTTCTACGCCGCCGCAATTGCCGAGAGCGGCATTCCCTTCGACGTGTTGTTTGGCCCGGCCTACAAAGGCATCCCGTTGGCGGCGACCACCGCCGTGGCGCTGGCTGAACATCACAACCGTGACCTGCCATGGTGCTTCAATCGCAAGGAAGCCAAGGCCCACGGCGAAGGCGGCAGCCTGGTTGGTGCGCCGCTGACCGGCGAAGTGCTGATCATCGACGACGTGATCACTGCCGGCACCGCCATTCGCGAAGTGATGCAGATCATCGCGTCCCAGGACGGCGCCAAAGCGGCCGGCGTGCTGATCGCGCTGAACCGTCAGGAACGCGGCAACGGTGAACTGTCGGCGATCCAGGAAGTGGAGCGTGACTTCGGCATTCCGGTGATCAGCATTGTTTCGCTGAATCAGGTACTGGAATTCCTGGCGGACGATCCTCAACTCAAGCAACACCTGCCTGCTGTCGAAGCGTACCGCGCCCAGTTCGGCGTTTGACCGCAATTCCCTTGTAGGAGCGAGCAAGCTCGCTCCTACAAGGGAATGCGGCAAAAAAAGACCCCGCTCAGCCAGGCTGAGCGGGGTCTTTTGGTTTGCGCGATCGCTTAGTGACGCTTGCGGTTGCTGATCAGGGTGCCCACGCCGGTATCGGTGAAGATTTCCAGCAGGATCGCGTTCGGCACGCGACCGTCGATGATCAGCGAGCTGCCCACACCGCCCTGGACCGCTTCCAGTGCGCAACGGATCTTCGGCAGCATGCCGCCGTAGATGGTGCCATCGGCGATCAGTTCGTCGACCTGTGCAGTGCTCAGGCCGGTCAGGACCTTGCCCGACTTGTCCATCAGGCCGGCGATGTTGGTCAGCAGCATCAGTTTCTCGGCTTTCAGCGCTTCGGCGACTTTACCGGCCACCAGGTCAGCGTTGATGTTGTACGACTCACCGTTGGCGCCGACGCCGATTGGTGCGATCACCGGAATGAAGTCGCCCTTGACCAGTAGGTTCAGCAGGTCGGTGTTGATCCCGACCACTTCGCCCACATGGCCGATGTCGATGATTTCCGGGGTGGTCATTTCCGGGGTCTGGCGGGTGACGGTGAGCTTCTTCGCACGAATCAGCTCGGCGTCTTTGCCGGTCAGGCCGATGGCGCTGCCGCCATGACGGTTGATCAGGTTGACGATGTCCTTGTTGACCTGGCCGCCGAGGACCATTTCCACCACGTCCATGGTCGCAGCGTCGGTGACGCGCATGCCGTCGACAAAGTGACTCTCGATCGACAGGCGCTTGAGCAGGTCACCGATTTGCGGGCCGCCGCCGTGAACCACCACCGGGTTGATGCCCACGGCCTTCATCAGCACGATGTCGCGGGCGAAGCCGGTTTTCAGCTCCTCGCTTTCCATCGCGTTGCCGCCGTATTTGATCACCAGGGTCTTGCCGACGTATCGGCGGATATAAGGCAACGCTTCGGACAGGACCTTGGCGGTGTTGGCGGCGGCTTCGCGTTCGAGGGTCATTCAGGGCTCCGGGTGAATCAGAACGGTAGTTGGAGATCAGGTGCAACGCGCTTGAGCTGGATGCGGAACACATCCTTGATGCGTTGCAGTTCAGCCTCGTCATCGGCCTCGAAACGCAGCACCAGCACCGGTGTGGTGTTGGATGCGCGTACCAGGCCCCAGCCTTTGGCATAGTCGACTCGCACGCCGTCAATGGTGGTCAGGTCGGCGCCTGCGCCCCACTGTGCATCGTGCAGTGCATCAATGATGCTGAATTTGCTCTCTTCGGTCACATGTATATTGATTTCCGGCGTAGAAATATCGTTCGGGAAGGTCGCGAACAGCTCTTCGGCCGAGGATTTTTCCTTGCTGAGGATTTCCAGCAACCGCGCGGCGCTGTAGATGCCGTCGTCAAAACCGAACCAGCGCTCCTTGAAGAAGATATGCCCGCTCATTTCGCCGGCCAGCAAGGCGCCGGATTGTTTCATTTTCTTTTTGATCAACGAGTGACCGGTCTTCCACATTAACGAGCGGCCGCCGTATTCCTTGATCAGCGGGATCAGGCGGCGAGTGCATTTGACGTCGAAGATGATCTCGGCGCCCGGGTTGCGCGCGACAACGTCGCGGGCGAACAACATCAGCAGGCGGTCCGGGTAAACGATGCTGCCGGTGTTGGTCACCACGCCGACGCGGTCGCCGTCGCCGTCGAAGGCCAGGCCGATGTCGGCGTTGGTTTCCTTGACCTTGGCAATCAGGTCGACGAGGTTTTCAGGCTTGCCCGGGTCCGGATGGTGGTTCGGGAAGTTGCCGTCGACTTCGCAGAACAGCGGGATGACTTCGCAGTTCAGCGCTTCGATCAATTGCGGAGCAATCACGCCGGCCGCGCCGTTGCCGCAGTCGACGACCACTTTCAGGCGACGGGCCAGCTTGATGTCCTGGACGATTTCGGTGGTGTAGCGGTCGAGGACCTCGACCTGGGTGATGCTGCCCTGGCCGCTGCTCAGGTTGTTGGTCTTGAGGCGGTCGTGCAGGGCCTGGATCTGTTCGTTGGCCAGGGTGTCGCCGGCAATGACGATCTTGAAGCCGTTGTAGTTCGACGGGTTGTGGCTGCCGGTGAGCATCACGCCGGATTTGCCGGCGAGCACGTTGGCGGCGTAGTAGAGCGCCGGAGTCGGGACCAGGCCGACATCGCTGACGTGGCAGCCGCTGTCGGCGATGCCTTTGATCAGTTGCGCGACCAGTTCCGGGCCGGACAAGCGGCCATCGCGACCGACGGACACGTTTGGTTCGCCCTGGGCCAGGCTTTGGGAGCCGACGGCGCGGCCGATCCAGTAAGCGGTTTCAGCGTTCAGGAATTCCGGGACAGTGCCGCGAATGTCGTAGGCGCGGAAGATGCTGTCGGGGAACTTGGGTGCGATTTTGGCCGGGGTGCTCATCTGTGGAAATGCTCCATCTCGAAAGTGGCTGGACAGGCCGCCGAGTCATTCGGCGGCAGGCTCAAACTGAAGGGTATGACGGCGTTTTTCACAGAGAGTTCGTGGTGTGAAAGGGCCATGACACCCCCGACAGCAAGGGTTTGGCCGGGCAATGCCTTGATTTTCGGAGCTAAACCTTGCAAATGACAATTTGAATTTTGTGGCGAGCTCCCTCGCCACAATGGATCTCTATCGAATTAACGGGTACCGGTATGGCCGAAACCGCCAGTGCCGCGCTCGGTTTCAACAAACTCTTCAACCATCTCGAAGTGAGCCTGTACCACCGGTACCAGCACCAGTTGCGCCAGACGCTCGCCGACCGGCATGGTGAATTCGGTCTGTCCGCGGTTCCAGCAGGAGACCATCAATGGACCCTGGTAATCGGAGTCGATCAGCCCGACCAGATTGCCCAGCACGATGCCGTGCTTATGGCCCATCCCCGAGCGCGGCAGAATCAGCGCCGCCAGGTTCGGGTCACCGATATAGACCGACAGGCCGGTAGGGATCAGCACGGTTTCACCCGGCTTGATCACGGTGTCCTGTTCCAGCATGGCGCGCAGGTCGAGGCCGGCGGAGCCTGGTGTGGCGTATTGCGGCAGCGGGAATTCGGTACCGATGCGGGGGTCGAGGATCTTGGCTTGCAAAGCGTGCATGTAAATTAAACCTGGTTCAGACGTTCGGCGATAAAAGTGATCAGCTGGCGAGCAATCTTGCTCTTGCTGGTCTGGGCGAAAAGTGTGGCGTGAAGCTCACGGTCGATGACGCTGCAGGCGTTTTCTTCGCTGTTGAAGCCAATGCTCGGGTTGGCAACGTCGTTGGCGACGATCAAATCGAGGTTCTTGTCTTTCAACTTGCGTGCAGCGTAATCGAGCAGGTGTTCGGTCTCGGCGGCGAAACCGACACTGAACGGACGGTCGGGGCGGGTGGCGATGGTGGCCAGGATGTCCGGGTTGCGTACCATCTGTAGCAACAAGCCGTCGCCGTTCGTAGGATCTTTCTTGAGTTTCTGTGGGGCGACGACTTCCGGGCGGTAGTCCGCGACTGCTGCCGAAGCGATGAACAGGTCGCAAGGAATCGCCGCTTCGCACGCGGCGAGCATGTCGCGGGCGCTGACCACATCGATGCGGGTGACGCGATCCGGCGTCGGCAAATGCACGGGACCGGTGATCAGGGTCACGCGGGCACCGGCTTCCACGGCGGCTTCGGCCAGAGCAAAGCCCATTTTCCCGGAGCTGTGGTTGGTGATGTAGCGCACCGGGTCGATGTTTTCCTGGGTCGGGCCGGCGGTAATCAGCACGTGTTTGCCGGTCAGTGCCTGACGCTGGAAGCAGTCTGCCGCGCATTGCGCCAGATCAAGGGCTTCGAGCATGCGCCCCAGGCCCACGTCGCCGCAGGCCTGGCTGCCGGACGCAGGGCCGAAGACCTTGATGTCACGGCTTTCAAGGGTCTGCAGGTTGGCTTGCGTCGCCGGGTCGCGCCACATGGCCTGGTTCATGGCCGGGGCAACGGCGACTACGGCGTCGGTGGCCAGCACCAGGGTGGTCAGCAGATCATTGGCGATGCCTTGGGCCAGTCGGGCAATGAGGTCCGCTGTGCCGGGGGCGATCAGCACCAGATCGGCCCATTTGGCCAGCTCGATGTGGCCCATGGCTGCTTCGGCCGCCGGGTCCAGCAGGTCCAGGTGAACCGGGTGACCGGACAGGGCCTGCATGGTCAGCGGGGTGATGAACTCTGCTCCGCCACGGGTCATGACCACGCGCACTTCGGCGCCCTGATCGATCAGGCGGCGAACCAGGTCGGCGCTCTTGTAGGCAGCGATACCGCCGCCGACGCCCAGAACAATGCGTTTCCGATACAGCCGCTGCATAGGCCTGCCTTTCAATTCGTTGGTGACATACGTGGCGAAACCCCCTCCCCAGGGTGAATTCGCCCGCAAAAAAGATGGGCTACGATATCACAGCGACCGCTACGGAACAGCGGTGCCCACAGACAGGGAGGTGCTATGAGTATTCGTGATTGGCCAGCGGCGGAACGGCCGCGGGAGAGGTTGCTTGAACAGGGTTCGGGGAGCCTTTCGGACGCCGAATTGCTGGCGATCTTTTTACGGACAGGCGTGGTGGGTAAAAGTGCAGTGGACCTGGCGCGACACCTGTTGAATCAGTTTGGCAGCCTGCGTTTGCTGCTTGAGGCCGATCAGGAGACGTTCAGCAAGCAGTTGGGGCTTGGGCCGGCGAAATTTGCACAGTTGCAGGCTGCGCAAGAAATGAGCAGGCGTCATCTGGCCGAGCGTGCGCGCCAAAAATCGGCACTGGAGAATCCGCAGGCGGTTCGCGAGTACCTGAAATCGATGCTGCGCCACGAGCCACACGAGGTGTTTGGTTGCCTGTTTCTCGATTCCAGACATCAGGTATTGGCGTTTGAGACGCTGTTCCGCGGCTCCATCGACAACACCAGCGTTCATCCGCGAGAGGTGGTCAAGCGCGCCTTGGCCAACAACGCAGCGGCATTGATCCTCTGCCACAACCACCCTTCGGGCAACTCCGACCCCAGTCAGTCCGACCGGGTGCTGACCAAGCGCCTGCAAAAAGCGCTGGAGTTGATTGACGTGCGGGTGCTTGACCATTTCATCATTGGCGATGGCGATCCGTTGTCGATGGCTGAGTATGGGTGGATGTAGTGCGCGGCCCCTGTAGGAGCGAGCTTGCTCGCGATAAACCCGAGAACGCTGCGGGGTGTCTGGCTTCCCGCGTTATCGTTCACGACTATCGCGAGCCAGCTCGCTCCTACAGGGTTTTGTGTTGAGGCAGACTACTTGAAGTTCACCTTGGAATAATCCTGCCGGCCGAACGGGCTGACCGAGTACCCCTCGACATCCTTGCGCGTCAGCGCGAAGGCCGTCGGGTGGGCCAGGGGCAACCACAGCGCCTGTTGCTGGATCTGCGCCTGGGCCTGTTCGTAGAGCTTGCTGCGCACACCTTGTTCGCCGGTGGTCTTGCCCGCGCTGATCAGCTTGTCCAGGTCCTGATTGCAATAGCGGGCGAAGTTGGTGCCCGACTTGACCGCCGCGCAGGAAAACTGCGGCGTGAGGAAGTTGTCCGGGTCGCCGTTGTCACCGGCCCAGCCCATGAACAGCAAGTCGTGTTCACCGGCCTTGGCGCGGCGGATCAGCTCGCCCCATTCGATCACGCGAATTTCAGCCTGAATGCCGATTTCCGCGAGGTCGGACTGAAGCAGTTGAGCGCCGAGACTTGGGTTGGGGTTAAGCAGGCTGCCGGAAGGGCGGGTCCAGATGGTGGTCTGGAAGCCTTCCTTGAGCCCGGCCTTGGCCATCAAGGCTTTGGCCTTCTCGATGTCGTGAGGGTAACCCGGCAGGTTTTTCGCGTAGCTCCAGGTATTGGGCGGATACGGACCATTGGCCGCCTCGGCGGTGTCTTCGAACACGGCTTTGACATAGTTGGCTTTGTCGAAGGCGAGGTTGATGGCCTGACGCACTTCTGGCTTGTCCAGCGGCGGATGCTGGCTGTTGATGCCAACGAATGCGGTCATGAACGCGTCAGTCTTTTCGACTTTCAGGGTCGGCTCTTTCAGCGCTTCCTGTACGTCCAGGGGCTTGGGTGACAAGGCAATCTGGCATTCATTGCGGCGCAACTTCTGCAAACGTACGTTGGCATCCGGCGTGATGGCGAAGATCAGCGGATCTATAGCGGGTTTACCACGGAAGTATTCAGGGTTGGCTTTGTAGCGAATCGAGGCGTCCTTCTGGAAGCGGGTGAGCACGAACGGCCCCGTGCCGATTGGCTGGCTGTTGAGTTTCTCAGGTGTGCCGGCCTTCATCAGTTTGTCGGCGTATTCGGCCGAATAGATCGAGGCAAAGCCCATGCTCAGCGTTGCCAGGAAGGTCGAATCCGGGTGGTCGAGGGTGAAGCGCACGGTTTGCGGGTCCAGTGCATCGATCTTCTTGATCAGTGCAGGCAACTGCATCGATTGTGCATGGGGGAAGCCGCTCTGGGCGACTTTGTGCCACGGATTGGCCGGGTCGAGCATGCGGTCGAAGCTGAAAATCACGTCTTCGGCGCTCAGGTCACGCGTTGGGGTGAAGTACTCGGTGCGATGGAATTTCACCTGCGGGTGCAGCTTGAAGACATAGTTCAGGCCGTCGGGGCTGACTTCCCAGCTGTCAGCGAGGCTGGCGACCACTTTGCCGCTGGCCGTGTCGAAGTCCACCAGGCGATTCATCAACACATCGGCCGAGGCGTTGGTGGTGGTCAGCGAGTTGTACTGCACCACGTCGAACCCTTCAGGGCTGGCCTCGGTGCAGACGCTCAGGGCGGCGGCAAAGGCCTGTGGGCTCAGCAGAAGCGGGGCGAGCAACAGCGGTAGGGCAGCAAGGCGCATGGTCGGCTTCCTTTACAGATCGAAGGCCCATCTGCAAGTGCAGTCTGGAAAAGGCTTACCCTAGTGGGCTCTTTTGTAAATGACTATCCCCTTTTTCATTTTGGGGGGACTATAAGCGCCAGTTTTGCTGTGCAGCGGTTGAGCAAAACCCCTGGTTGGCTCGATCAGCGATTCTCTGCGACGAGCGGTCGCCATTGACGATAGCCTTTGTCCAAGGCGCTCGGAGCCCGGAAAGCGGGGTTTTTGTGAATTCTACGCACACTGAATGTTGTTGCTCTCCAGTCTTTCTGGTATAAAGCAGCGCTCTTTTCTAGGGGCCCGGTTCCTTCACTGTAGGTGTAGCCGGTAAGACCTCTAAAGAAACGCGGCGCCTGGCGCCAAATGACTGAGAGATTAAGCGGCCAACCCATGCCGGGTTGGGCATGTGGTTTTAGAGGGCTGAGGCATGTCTAGAGTATGTCAAGTTACCGGTAAGGGTCCGGTAACCGGGAATAACATTTCCCACGCAAACAACAAAACCCGTCGTCGTTTCCTGCCGAACCTGCAGCATCACCGCTTCTGGGTTGAAGAAGAGAAACGTTTTGTGCGTCTGCGCGTATCTGCCAAAGGCATGCGTATCATCGACAAGCGTGGCATCACTGTCGTGCTGGCCGAACTTCGCCGCGATGGCAAGGTTTAAGGGAGCTAATCATGCGTGAATTGATTCGTTTGATTTCGAGCGCCGGTACTGGTCACTTCTACACTACCGACAAGAACAAGCGTACTACCCCGGACAAAATCGAGATCAAGAAATATGATCCGGTTGTTCGCAAGCACGTGATCTACAAAGAAGGCAAAATCAAGTAATTGATTTTTCCCTCTTACGAAAAAGGCCCGTATCGCGAGATACGGGCCTTTTTTGTTGCGCGGGAATCAGGTTGTTTCGTCAGCGCCGAACCTGGTCAGCCGCAGTTGATGCTGACGATGATTCTGTCGGCATTGGTATGCAGGTTGATGCGTTTCGGGCGCAGGTCGTGGCTCGAAGGGTACTTCGGTCCAGTGGCTCGCACTGGTGCGCCATTGGCCAGGGCGCGAACTTCTTCAAGCAGTTCCGGGGTACATTTCTGGCCGATGGTGTACTGGGCGATGGCAAGATCGCATTGATCGGGTAAGACTGGCATGTTGCCTCCTTGCATGACTGTTGGTTGGGGCGCCTGCGTCGCCGGGTGGCAGCACGTCCTGTGCGTTACCGTCCCGACGATGAAATGCGTGGCGCCTGTCAGCAAGTCTTACCCGGTGTCGCTGTCCCGGGCCAGCGGCAGAATGTCAGCGACTGTTTCGATGTGGGTTCAAGCCTTCTGTTCAAACGCCACGTAGATCTTGCGGCATGGCTCCAGCACTTCCCATGTTCCGCGAAAGCCGGCGGGGATCACGAAGCGATCGCCTACGCGTAGGGTCTTGGCATTGCCATCGAGGTCACGCAGTACGGAGACGCCCTGCACGATTTCGCAGTATTCGTGTTCGGTGAAGTTCACCGTCCACTGGCCGACAGCCCCTTCCCACACACCGGCGTTCAACTGGCCGCAAGGGCTGTTGTAATGGTTGTATACCACTTGCTCGGGGTCGCCCTTGAGCACTTTGGTTGGGTCAGGGCGGTAGCGTTCGGGCTCGGTGGTGGCCTGGCTGAAGTCGACGATATTCTGGATGCTCATTGTTGTATTCCCCCGTCATTGCGGTGCGAGTGGTTGGTATCGCCAAAGTCTATGTTTATTAAAATGAACATCGCAAGGCCGTTTGCCGGCGTTATGTCAAATATATTGAAACTTCATGGGCGGCTGGTTTAGGGTGGCAGATGCCTTGGGCCGAAAAGCAGGCTGGCCGGGCAGAATTCCTGACAGCGCCCGCGAAGAACGCGGGTGTCGTATCAATAAGAGGAGGACACTCGCATGACCACCCTGACCCGTGCCGACTGGGAACAACGTGCCCGCGATCTGAAAATCGAAGGCCGCGCCTATATCAATGGCGAATACACCGACGCCGTTTCCGGCGAGACCTTCGAGTGCATCAGCCCTGTCGATGGCCGTCTGCTGGGCAAGATTGCCAGCTGTGACGCCGCCGATGCCCAGCGCGCTGTGGAAAACGCCCGCGCCACGTTCAATTCCGGTGTCTGGTCGCGCCTGGCGCCGACCAAGCGCAAATCCACCATGATTCGTTTCGCCGGCCTGCTGAAACAGCACGCCGAAGAGCTGGCCCTGCTTGAAACCCTGGACATGGGCAAGCCGATCAGCGACTCCCTGTACATCGACGTTCCCGGCGCGGCGCAAGCCCTGAGCTGGAGCGGCGAAGCCATCGACAAGATCTACGACGAAGTAGCCGCCACCCCGCACGATCAGCTGGGACTAGTGACCCGTGAGCCGGTGGGTGTTGTTGGCGCCATCGTGCCGTGGAACTTCCCGCTGATGATGGCGTGCTGGAAACTGGGCCCGGCGCTGTCCACCGGTAACTCGGTGATCCTAAAGCCGTCGGAAAAATCGCCGCTGACGGCGATTCGCATCGCTGAACTGGCCGTCGAAGCCGGCATTCCGAAAGGCGTGCTCAACGTGCTGCCAGGCTATGGTCACACCGTTGGCAAGGCCCTGGCCCTGCACAATGATGTCGATACTCTGGTGTTCACCGGTTCGACCAAGATCGCCAAGCAGCTGTTGATCTACTCCGGCGAGTCGAACATGAAGCGTGTATGGCTTGAAGCTGGCGGCAAGAGCCCGAACATCGTGTTCGCCGATGCGCCAAACCTGCAAGACGCTGCCGAAGCGGCTGCCGGTGCCATCGCCTTCAACCAGGGCGAAGTCTGCACCGCCGGTTCGCGCCTGCTGGTGGAGCGTTCGATCAAGGACAAATTCCTGCCGCTGGTGATCGAGGCACTGAAAACCTGGAAGCCGGGCAATCCACTGGACCCGGCGACCAACGTTGGTGCGCTGGTCGATACCCAGCAGATGAACACCGTGCTGTCCTACATCGAGTCGGGTCATGCCGATGGCGCCAAGCTGGTGGCCGGTGGCAAGCGTACGCTCCAGGAAACGGGTGGCACTTACGTTGAGCCGACGATTTTCGACGGTGTGAGCAACGCGATGAAAATCGCCCAGGAAGAAATCTTTGGCCCGGTACTGTCGGTCATCGCATTCGACAGCGCCGAAGAAGCCATCGCGATCGCCAACGACACGCCTTACGGCCTGGCCGCGGCGGTGTGGACTGCCGACATCTCCAAGGCTCACCTCACCGCCCGCGCACTGCGTGCCGGTAGTGTGTGGGTCAACCAGTACGATGGCGGCGACATGACCGCTCCGTTCGGTGGCTTCAAGCAGTCCGGCAACGGTCGCGACAAGTCACTGCACGCGTTCGACAAATACACCGAGCTGAAGGCGACCTGGATCAAGTTGTAAGCTCGTGAGGGAGGCCTGCCGAGTAGCAGGTCTCCCGAACGACGCAGATCCCTTGTGGGAGCGGGCTTGCTCGCGAAGGCGGTGTATCAGCCAACATTGATGTTGGATGTGATGGCCTCTTCGCGAGCAAGCCCGCTCCCACATTTGTTTTGTATGGCCTGAAAGAAATAACAATCCACAGGAGCGTGGAACATGCGTTGGGCGACTTATTTCGCCGTTTTGGCATCTGTCTTGAGTGTCGGCCTGGCCCTGGGGGTCAGCATGCCGCTGGTGTCGTTTCGCCTGGAAAGCTGGGGTTACGGCTCGTTTGCCATTGGTGTGATGGCAGCGAT
>NZ_AKJL01000100.1 GCF_000282355.1 Pseudomonas sp. GM49 | reverse complement strand
CCCGCCGATGATGGTCAGGCCCAGCGGCTGGCGCATTTCCGCCCCTTCGGCGCGGCTCAGCAGCAACGGCAAGGCACCGAGGATCGCGGCCAGGGTGGTCATCAGAATAGGTCGCAAACGTTGCAGGCAGGCGCTGCGAATCGACTCCAGCGGTGCCATGCCCTGGTGTCGTTCAAGCTGCAACGCCAGGTCGATCATCAGAATGGCGTTTTTCTTCACCACGCCGATCAGCAGAAACAGCCCCAGCAACGAAATCAGGCTGAACTCGCCGCCCAGCGCATAGATCGACAGCAACGCGCCGACCCCGGCCGACGGCAACGTCGACAGGATAGTCAGCGGATGAATGTAGCTTTCGTACAGCACCCCCAGCACCAGATACACCGCCACCAAAGCGCCGAGAATCATGAACGGCTGGCTTTTTTGCGTGGCGGCAAAGGCATCGGCGGTGCCGGCCATCTTCACGATCACGTCTTCCGGCAAGCCCACCTTGGCAATCGCCCGCTCGATGGCGGCCGTGCCCTGCTCCACCGTCACGCCTTCGGCCATGTCGAAGGAAATGCTTTCCGACGCGAACTGGCCCTCGTGGCTGACCCGGTCGTTTTCCAGGCTGTTTTCGTAATGTGCAAAGGTCGACAGCGGAATCCGCGCGCCGTCAGCGGTGATCACCTGGACCTGCTTGAGGGTAATCGGGTCCTGGGCGTACTTCGGGTTGACCTCCATCACCACCTGATACTGGTTGAGGCTGTCGTAGATGGTCGAAATCTGCCGCTGACTGTAGGCGTTGTTCAGCACTGCCGTGACCATGTCCATGTCGACACCCAGGCGCTTGGCCTGGTCGCGGTCGACAATCAGGGTCACTTGCCGGGCACCCCGGCCTTCCCGCGCGTCAATCGCCGTCAGCTCCGGCAAGGCCCTGAGTGCGGTGACGACTTTCGGATACCACTCGCGCAACGCCCCGAGATCCCCGCTCTGCAGAATGTACGAGTATTGCGAGCTGGTCTGCTCACGGCCGCCACCGAATTGCAGGTCCTGGTCGGCCATGAGCATCAGTTGTGCGCCGGGAACCTTGGGCATTTCCTTGCGCAGACGTTCGATGACTTTCTGCGCGGAAATGTTGCGTTCCTTGATCGGCTTCAGGCGCACCAGCATGAAGGCGTTGTTGGTACCGTTGTTGCCGCCAATGAAGCCGGCGACGCTTTCTACCGCCTCGTCCTTCAACACCGCACGGCGGAAAATCTCCATCTTCGGCTGCATGACGCTGAAGGACAGGCCATCGTCGCCGCGCACGAAACCGATCAGCTGTCCGGTATCCTGTTGCGGCATAAATGTTTTAGGAACAATGACATACAGCGCAATGTTGACACCGATTGTCACGAACAGACTGAGCAACGTCAGGCGTTTGTGACGCAACACCCAGTCGAGGCTGGTGGCGTATTTGCCGACCATCCAGTCGTTGGTCCGCTGGCTCCAGCGTTGCAGGCGGTTCTCCTGCCCCGGCGTGTGCGGCTTGAGCCAGCGGGCGCAGAGCATCGGCGTCAGGGTCAACGACACCACCAGCGACACCACGATGGCGGCCGCCAGGGTGATGGAAAACTCGCGGAACAGGCTTTCAATAATCCCGCCCATGAACAGGATCGACAGGAACACCGCCACCAGCGACACGTTCATCGACAGCAAGGTAAAGCCGACTTCCTGGGCACCGAGGTACGCGGCCTTCATTGGCCGCACGCCTTCGTCGATGTGCCGGGAAATGTTCTCCAGCACCACGATGGCATCGTCCACCACCAGCCCGGTGGCCAGGATCAATGCCATCAGCGACAGGTTGTTCAGCGAAAAACCGTAGAGGTACATCACGGCAAAGGTGCCGACCAGCGACACCGGCACCGCCAGGGTCGGGATCAGCGAGGCGCGGAAGTTACCGAGGAACAGGAACACCACCAGAATCACCAGGGCCACGGCTATCAGCAGGGTCATTTCCGCTTCGTGCAGCGTCGCCTTGATCACCGGCGAGCGGTCCATGGCCAGGTTCAGCTTGACGCTGGCCGGCAGCACCGCCTGCAACGCCGGCAACTGGGCCTTGATCTCGTTGACCGTCTCGATGATGTTGGCGCCGGCTTGCCGATTGATCACCAGCAATACCGCTGCGTCATCGTTGAAGAAACCACTGTTGTAGCGGTCCTCGACGCCATCGCTGACCTTCGCCACATCCTTCAGGCGCAGGGCCGCGCCGCCGTTGTAGTGGATGATCAGCGACTCGTAGTCCTTGGCTTTTTCCAGCTGGTCGTTGGCCTGGACCTGCCACAGCCGTTGATCGTCTTCCACCGAACCCTTGGGCCGGCGCACGTTGGCATTGGCGATGGTGTTGCGCACATCGTCCAGGGCCACGCCGTACTGGTTCAGCGACTGCGGTTCGAGTTCGATACGCACCGCTGGCAGGGAACTGCCGCCGATCTGCACCTCACCGACGCCCTGCACCTGGGACAGGCTCTGGGACAGAATCGTCGAGGCCAGGTCATAGAGCTGGCCTTTTTCCAGCACATCGGACGTCAGCGACAGCACCATGATCGGCGCCTGGGACGGGTTGACCTTCTTGTAGGTCGGCATGCTGCGCATCCCGCTGGGTAGCAGGTTGCGCGAGGCGTTGATGGCCGCCTGCACTTCCCGCGCCGCGCCGTTGATGTCGCGGTCCAGGTCGAATTGCAGGATCACCCGGGTCGAGCCCTGGCTGGAGCGGCTGCTCATGGTGTTGACCCCGGCAATGGCGCCGAAGGAGCGCTCCAGCGGCGTGGCCACGGTCGACGCCATGACCTCGGGGCTGGCGCCGGGCAGGCTGGCCTGCACCACGATCACAGGAAAGTCCATTTGCGGCAGCGGCGACACGGGCAGCAAACCGAAGCTCACGCCGCCCAGCAGCATGATCGCCAGGCTCAGCAACATGGTCGCGACCGGGCGCTTGATGAAAGGTCCCGAGAGATTCATCGATGACTGCTCCCGGCACCAACCCGCGAGCCCTGCTGCCCCCCTGTAGGAGCGAGCCTGCTCGCGATAGCGGTGTATCGGCCAGCAATGATGTTGAACGAACGGGCCTCATCGCGAGCAGGCTCGCTCCCACAGGTTATGCAGGCCGTCATACCGCCGTCTCCTGAGCGCCGGTCTTGCCAAAGCGTCGACCGAGACGATCGAAATACAGGTAAATCACCGGCGTAGTGAACAGCGTCAGAATCTGGCTCAGCAACAGGCCGCCGACCATTACCAGACCCAGCGGCTGGCGCAGTTCCGCGCCGGAACCGGTGGCCAGCATCAACGGCACGGCACCGAAGAGCGCGGCCAGGGTGGTCATCAGGATCGGCCGGAAACGCAGCAAGGCGGCCTGATAGATCGCCGTTTGCGGGTCCATGCCCTGATTGCGCTCGGCGTCCAGGGCGAAGTCGATCATCATGATCGCGTTCTTCTTCACGATGCCGATCAGCAGGATGATGCCGATGATCGCAATCATGCCCAGGTCGTTGCCGCTGAGGATCAACGCCAGCAAGGCGCCCACCGCCGCCGAAGGCAAGGTCGAAAGAATGGTGATCGGGTGGATATAGCTCTCGTAGAGCACGCCCAGCACGATGTACATGGTCACCACCGCCGCCAGAATCAGCAGCAAGGTACTCGACAGCGAGGCCTGGAAAGCCTCCGCCGCGCCCTGGAACTGGGTTTGCACGCCAATCGGCATGCCGATGTCCTTCTGCACCTGCTCGATGATCTGCACCGCATGCCCCAACGCCACACCGGGCGCGAGGTTGAAGGACATCATCACCGCCGGGAACTGGCCGATGTGGGTGATCGCCAGTTGCGCCTGGCGTTCCTCGATATGCGCCAGGCTGGACAGGCGTACCTGACCGCCGTCGGTGGTCTTGACGTGAATCTGGTTCAGCGCATCCGGGCCGATCTTCTCGCCGGACTGCGATTGCAGCACCACGCGGTACTGGCTCGCCTGGGTGTAGATCGTGGAAATCTGCCGCTGACCAAAGGCGTCGTATAACGCATCGGTGATGTTCGACACCGACACACCGACCCGCGACGCCGCATCGCGGTCGATCACCAGATAAACCTGCAGACCCTTGTCCTGCAGATCGCTGGCAACGTCGGTCAATTCCGGCCGTTCGGCCAATGCTTCGACCAGACGCTTGCTCCACAGGCTCAGCAACTCCGAGTCCGGCGACGACATACTGAACTGGTACTGCGTACGGCTGACCCGGTCCTCAATGGTCAGGTCCTGCACAGGCTGCATGAACAGACGGATGCCGACCAGTTTGTCCAGCTCCGGTTGCAGGCGGGCAATCACTTGCGTTGCGCTCAGGTCGCGGTCGTGGTGCGACTTGAGGTTGATCAGCAACCGACCGCTGTTGAGGGTCGAGTTGTCGCCATCCACGCCAATATAGGAGGACAGGCTCTCGACGGCCGGGTCGGCCAGAATGACCTTGGCCAGCTCCTGTTGGCGCGCGCTCATGGCGGCGAAGGAAATCGACTGTGGCGCTTCGGAAATGCCCTGGATAACGCCGGTGTCCTGCACCGGGAAGAAGCCCTTGGGCACCATCATGTAAAGGAAAACCGTCAGCGCCAAGGTGCCAATGGCCACCATCAAGGTCAGCGGCTGATGTTTGAGCACCCACTGCAACTTGCGCCCGTAGGCGGCGATCATCCAGTCGATGAACGCACCGCTGGCGCGGTAGAAACGGCCCTGCTCTGCTTCCCTGGGTTCACGCTTGAGCAACCGCGCGCACATCATCGGTGTCAGGGTCAGGGAAACGACCAGGGAAATCAGGATCGCCACCGCCAGGGTGATGGCGAACTCGCGAAACAAGCGCCCGACCACGTCCGCCATGAACAGCAGCGGGATCAGCACGGCGATCAGCGACAAGGTCAGGGATATCAAGGTGAAGCCGATCTGCTTGGCGCCCTTGAGCGCCGCGTTCAGCGGGCTGTCGCCTTCCTCGATGAATCGGGAAATGTTCTCCAGCATGACGATCGCGTCGTCCACCACGAAACCGGTGGCGATGGTCAGGGCCATCAGGGTCAGGTTGTTGACCGAGAATCCGGCCAGGTACATCACGCCGAACGTGCCGATCAGCGACAGCGGCACGGCCACCGACGGAATGATCGTGGCGCTGGCGCGACGCAGGAACAGGAAGGTGACCATGACCACCAGGGCGATGGCGATCAGCAGTTCGTGCTGTACGTCCTTGACCGAGGCGCGGATGGTCTGGGTGCGGTCGGTCAGCACCACCACGTCGAGGCCGGCCGGCAGGTTGTCGGTGATGCTCGGCAACAGGGCCTTGATCCGGTCTACTACCTCGATCACGTTGGCACCGGGCTGACGCTGGATGTTCAGCAGTACCGCCTGATTCTCATTGGCCCATGCCGCCAGGCGTTCATTCTCGGCACCGTCGACGATTTCTGCCACGTCCTTGAGCCGCAGCGGCGCGCCATTGGCATAGGCCAGGATCAGGTTGGCGTAGTCCTTGGGCGAGGTCAGTTGATCGTTTGCATCGAGCATCGAGACCCGGGTCGGGCCGTCGAAGTTGCCCTTGGGCTGGTTGACGTTGGAGGCACCGATCAGCGTGCGCACGTCCGACAGGTTCAAGCCGTTGGCCGCCAAAGCCTCTGGGTTGACCTTGATCCGCACGGCCTGACGCTGGCCGCCGGCAATGCTGACCATGCCGACGCCGCTGATCTGGGCGATTTTCTGCGCCATGCGCGTATCGACCAGATCGTTGAGTTTGGGCAGCAACATGGTCTTGGAGGTGATGGCCAGGGTCAGCACCGGCGTGTCGGCCGGGTTGACCTTGTTGTACACCGGCGGCGCCGGCAAGTCCTTGGGCAGCAAGTTGGTCGCGGCGTTGATCGCCGCCTGCACTTGTTGCTCGGCCACATCCATGTTGATGTCGAGACTGAAACGCAGGGTCAGCACCGACGCACCGCCGGAACTGGTGGAGGCCATTTGCGTCAGGCCGGGCATTTGCCCGAACTGCCGCTCGAGCGGCGCAGTCACCGCGCTGGTCATGACATCCGGGCTGGCGCCGGGGTACAGGGTCATGACGCGAATGGTCGGGTAATCGACCTGGGGCAATGCCGACACCGGCAACAACCGATAGGCGATCACGCCGGCCAGGATAATGGCCAGCATGCTCAGCGTGGTGGCTACCGGGCGAAGGATGAACAGCCGCGAGAGATTCATGCGCCGCCCTTTTTCGCCTTGTCAGTGGTCGCAGGCTCTGCCGCGTTGGCCGCCGACTTGCCTTGCAAATGTTCGGTCGGCGTGGCCGGCACGTCCTGGCTGTCGTTGACCACTTCCACGTCACTGCCGTCCTTCAGGCGGTCGGTGCCCTCCAGTACGACCCGCTCGCCCACCGTCAGGCCTTCGGTGACCACGGTGTTCAGGCCGTCACTGGCGCCGACTTTCAACTGACGGATCTTGACCTTCTTGTCACCGTCCAGGGCATAGACGAACGTGCCATTAGTGCCGAACTGGATTGCGGCGGAAGGCGCGAGTACGACGTCCTTGAGTGTGTCGGCCAGCAGGCGCACGTTGACGAACTGGTTGGGGAACAGCGACTGATCGCTGTTCTCATAACGGGCCTTGAACTTGAGGGTGCCGGTGGTGACGTCGATCTGGTTGTCCAGGCTCTGCAATACGCCAGTGGCCTGCAATTTGGTATCACCCCGATCCCATGCTTCAGCCGGCAATTTGGCCCCACTGCGATAACGGGCGAGCACGGTGTCGAGACTGTTTTCCGGCAGGGTGAAGGCCACGCTGATCGGTTGGGTCTGGGTGATGATCGCCAATGCTGTGGTGTCGTTGGCGGCTACCAGGTTGCCGACGTCCAGTTGGCGCAGGCCGACGCGACCGGTGATTGGTGCGCGGATCCTGGTGAATTCGAGATTGAGCCTGGCATCGTTGACGGCGGCCTGATTGGTCTTGACCGTGCCCTGGAATTGACCGACCAGCGCTTCGGCGGTGTCCAGGGTCTGTTTGGCAATACTGTCTTCCTTGTAGAGGCCGCGATAACGCTCGACATCGACCTGAGCGTTCTTCAACTGCGCCTGATTCTGCAGCAAGGTGCCTTCGGCCTGAAGCAAGGCATTCTGGTAAGGGCGCGGGTCGATTTCGGCCAGCAGGTCACCGGCCTTGACCATCTGCCCTTCTTCGAAATAGATCTTGACCAGCTCACCGCCGACGCGGCTGCGGACATTGATGGTGTTCAGCGCCGTGACCGTGCCCAGCGCCTTGAAATACAGCGGGAAGTCTCCCTTGACTGCAGGAGCCACTCGCACCGGTACCGGCCCGGACGCGCCACCGAATCCAGGGCGCATCCCGCCTGACCTGCCGGTATGCCCGGCGACGGCTTTTTGCCCCGCAGCCTCCTTGGGTGCAGCGCTGCCAGGCCAGAATTTCCAGCACAGGGCAGCGATGACCAACAGGACAAGCAGGCCGAACAGCCAGCGACGAGGACTACGGGAAGCGGAGGATTGCATTGAGTGATCAACCATTGGGCGCGTGGGCTTCTTTTACATGAGGCTGAACGATAAGCACTGGCGGGTTTTAAGCAAAGCGCCTTTACCGGCAATTTACTTTCGGCTTACAGAACAGGAGTTTTCTGTAAGACACTGAAGCACAAATGAAAACGGCCTGGACAGAGGGTAATGCCGCTCAGCGCAGGAGCGAGCTTGCTCGCGATGGTCGTTAACGACAACGCATGTCTACTGACTAAACGCAGCGTTCTCGAGTCCATCGCGAGCAAGCTCGCTCCTACAACAGCATTATTGACAGCGGGGGTGTTAACAATTGTAAAGACGTACTTACTTCAGAACAGCAAGTGCCGCTTCGTAGTTCGGCTCGTCAGCGATTTCGCCAACCAGCTCGCTGTGCAACACATTGTCGTTTTCGTCCAGGACCACGACGGCACGAGCGGTCAGGCCTTTGAGCGGGCCGTCAGCGATGGCCACGCCGTAGTTCTGGATGAACTCGGCGCCGCGCAGGGTCGACAGGTTCTGTACGTTTTCCAGGCCTTCGGCGCCGCAGAAGCGGGCCTGGGCGAATGGCAGGTCAGCGGAGATGCACAGCACGACAGTGTTGTCGACGCTGCCGGCCTTGGCGTTGAACTGGCGCACCGAGGTGGCGCAGGTCGGGGTGTCGATACTTGGGAAGATGTTCAGTACTTTGCGCTTGCCGGCAAAGTCTTTCAGGGTGACGTCGGACAGATTGCCCGCAACCAGGGAAAAGGCTGGCGCCTTGGAACCGGCTTGTGGCAGTTGGCCGTTGACTTGAACCGGGTTGCCTTTAAGAGTGACTTGAGCCATGAACGGAGTCCTTCTGACGTTGGTGTGGAGAATTTTGACGAGGCCGAAGTTAACCACGAAATTGTCCGACGACCTATGGCCAAACATAAATTGTCATGTATCAGCGCACAAAACTGGATACAACCCACAAATCTGTGGTGGTGGGCTTGCTCCGGGCGGCGATCCGACGAAAGCGCAATGTCATTCAACATCGCTGGTGACGGATCTGACGCCATCGCGAGCAAGCTCGCTCCCACAGAGTTCGTGTGTTATCCGAACAAGTCGGCAAAAGTACAGAGTACGCCCTCACCCGCCGCCACCCGATGTTCATGACGAAAGGCACGGGACACGTCATCGACGAAAACTTTCGTTAACACTCTGTCGAATTGCTCCACCGTCGTTCGACTATAAATCGAGTCACTCAACTGCAACGGAGACGACACCATGCGATTCATGATCATCATCAAAGCCAGCCAGGAATCCGAAGCCGGCGTCATGCCCAGCCAAGAGCTGCTGACGGCCATGGGCAACTACAACGAAGAACTGGTCAAGGCCGGCATCATGCTCGCGGGCGAAGGCCTGCACCCGAGCAGCAAAGGCGCTCGTGTAAAGTTTTCAGGAGACAAACGCACGGTGATCGACGGCCCCTTCATCGAAACCAAGGAACTGATTGCCGGTTTCTGGTTATGGAAAGTGAAGTCCAGGGAAGAAGCCCTCGAATGGGTCAAGCGCTGTCCCAACCCGATGCCGGGCACCGAGGCCGAAATCGAGATTCGCCAGGTGTTTGAGGCTGAGGACTTTGGAGCCGAGTTCACGCCAGAACTGCGCGAGCAGGAAGAGCGGGTTTGGGAGCAGGCGAAGAAAAACTGACTGACTCAACCCTTTCCTCAGTTTCCTGTGGGAGCGGGCTTGCTCGCGAAGAGGCCGTCTGATCCAGCAACGATGTCGACTGGTACTCCGCTTTCGCGAGCAAGCCCGCTCCCACATTGACTAGACAGCCACTCAACTTTACCGGATAAGCAATTGATTTGTATCAATTTTTTAGCACGCAAAAAAAATAACCAGAACCTGCACAAAAAACCAAAGAATGAATCCGTTCTACTGGATAACCCGTGGTTAGCTGCTAACGTCATCTGACGAGTCCTACAGGCTTGATCTGAAAGGGATTACGCGGTTACGGCCAAACATAACGGCCGTATGCCCAATCAGCCACCAGGGATCCGGGGGAATGATGTCTAAGAAACTGGGGAAGCACGCCCCTGTCTGGGTGACTTCGCTCACGCCTGTTTTTTGTGCTCACGCGGATAACGCCGAGACGGCCAACAAAAGTAACAACCCGCTGAACCTGGCGTCTGGCGTCAACTTTCAGGATTACTACACACCCAAGCTGTTCGATTCCAACGTTCGCACCAACGATGTCTTGTTGCGTGGTGCGCTGCCGATGGCTGCGAATGACTTTATCGGCGTCCCGCAACTACTGCGTGCCACCCTCCCCGTCATCAGCACCCGTCCTGATCCGCATAACGGCTACAGCACCGGCACCTTGATCAATTCGCGGATGTTGCCCGACCTCAAGCTCGATGCCGATGGCGGCTTGACCCTTTACGTGCAGCACAAGACACCGGCCAAAGAGTTGCAAAGCAACTGGCTGCCGGCACCGAATGGTCCGTTTTACGGCGTTCTGCGCCTGTATCTGCCAAGACCGGAAGTCACCAGTGGCCAGTGGAAACTGCCGCTGCTGACTCCGGCGACCTCACAACAATAAGCGGAGTCATTCATGATCAGGCCTTTCGTAGTGCGCCCCTTGTTGGCGCTGTGCATGGTCAGCAGCAGTCCATTGGTACTGGCGGCCGAGGGTGGCGTCGGCCGCCCCATCACCGGGCAACAAGTGTTTTCCAACGCCGGGATCGTGCCCCCGGGGCCGGGTTGGGTCATGTCCCTGACCAGCATCTGGTACGACGGTGAACTCAAGGGCAACGCCCAGGTGCCGATCGTGGGTGCCCTGAGTACCGGGCTGGACATGAAAGTGTCCTACACCATGGCCAACTTCACCCATGTCTGGGACACCGGCAAGGGTCGCTGGAATTACGCCTCGGCCATCGGTGTGCCGGTGCAGTACACCGACATCACTGCGAACATCACCGGCCCTCGCGGCAGAACCCTGGGCACCTCGGACAGCGGCACCCAGTTTGCCGACATGCTGGTGACACCGATTGCCGCCGGCTACCACTTCGACGAATTCAACCACCTCTCGTTCTCGCTGCCGATCTACGTGCCGACCGGTGCCTACAACGACGATCGCCTGGCCAACCCCGGACAGAACAATTACACCTTCATGCCCACCGTCGCGTTCACCCATCTGGACGGCAAGGGCGGTGAATTCACGCTGTCGAGTGGCCTGGAGTTCTACACCGAGAACGACTCCACCGACTATCGCAACGGCAACATCTACACCCTCGATGCACTGTGGACCCACGGCTTTGGCAACGGATGGAACGCCGGTATCGCAGCCGGATACATCCAGCAGGTCACCGATGACTCCGGTTCCGGCGCCAACAGCGGCTTCCGTGGTCGTTCCGTGGGTGCCGGCCCGGTGGTGGGCTGGAGCGGCAAGTTCGCCGACGCCCAGGCCAACATCAGTGCCCGCTGGGTGCCGGAATTCGACACCAAGAACCGGCCTGAGGGCAATGGTTTCAGCGTCAACCTGACCCTGGCGTTTTTCTAGGAGATCGCATGAGCACACTCAACGACATCAACGCTCTGCAAGCCAGCATCGCCGAAGCCGTACTCGGCCAGGATCAGGTGATCCGGCAAGTGCTGGTCGGTTTGCTGGCCAACGGGCATCTGCTGCTCGAAAGCTTGCCCGGCCTGGCCAAGACCCGCACGGTGAAAGCATTGGCCAAACACCTGGATGCGAAAATGAGCCGCATCCAGTTCACCCCGGACTTGCTGCCGTCGGACATTACCGGGGCCGAGGTGCTGCATCAGGTCGAGGGTAAACACGAGATCCGCTTTCAGCCGGGGCCGTTGTTCGGCAACCTGATCCTGGCCGACGAAATCAACCGTGCCCCGGCCAAGGTCCAGGCCGCGCTGCTCGAGGCCATGGAAGAACGTCAGATCACCGTGGCCGGCAACAGCCATGCCCTGCCGGAACTGTTCATCGTGGTGGCGACCCAGAATCCGATCGAACAGGAAGGCACGTATCCGCTGCCGGAAGCGCAGATGGACCGTTTCCTGATGAAGGTGCTACTCGATTATCCGAGCACGGAAAACGAAAGCCAGGTACTACGGCTGTTGCGTGAGGAAGAACAGGCACTCGGCGCCAAAACAGCCGCCGTGCAGGGTTTTGCCCTCGCACAGGAGGTAATTTTCGCGGCGCGCCGGGAAGTCAGCGCCGTGCATGTGTCCCCGGCCATCGACCGTTACCTCATCGACCTGATCAACGCCACGCGCCATCCGGCCGACTACGACGCCGACCTTGGACGCTGGATCAGCATCGGCGTCAGCCCCCGCGGTGGTATCGGCCTGGACCGCTGTGCCCGGGCCGACGCGTGGTTGCAGGGCCAGGATTTCGTTTCGCCGGACAACGTGCGCGCCGTGGCGCACCCGGTGCTGCGCCATCGCCTGCAACTGAGTTACGACGCGGTGGCCGACGGTGTGACTGCCGATCAGGTACTCGACCGTCTACTCGACAAAGTGGCGATTGCGGCGTGAACACCGATGGATTGGTCTATGTCTCTCTGGCGCAGTTGATGGCCCTGGAGTTCAAGGCCCGCGACCTGAGTTTTCTGGCGCGCCAGCCCCAGGGCAGCATCCTGGCCGGCAATCACGCTTCACGCTTGCGTGGCCGCGGCTTGAACTTTGACGAACTGCGCCGTTATCAGCCGGGAGACGATTTGCGTCACCTCGATTGGCGGGCATCACTGCGCACAGGCAAACCGGTGGTGCGCACGTTCACCGAAGAGCGTGACCGTCCGGCGCTGATCCTGGTGGACCAGCGCATGTCGATGTTCTTCGGTTCGCAACGCAGCTTCAAATCCACCGTCGCAGCCGAACTCGGCGCCCTGGCGGCGTGGATGGTGTTCAACGCCGGCGACCGCGTCGGTGGACTGGTATTCAACGACCGGCGCATCGACAGCATTGCCCCGCTGCGCAGCCGCAAACGGATCGAAGCGCTGTGCAGCCGCATTGCCCGACAGAACCAGGAACTCAATGCGGCCAACCCGGATGCGGAAGGCGACGACCAGCTCGACAAGGTCCTGCAGCATTGCCTGGCCGTAGCCGGTCACGACCACTTGATCTGCATCGTCAGCGATTTTGCCGGAGCCGGTGAACGCACCTTGCGGCTGATGCGGCAACTGGCGGCCCACAACGATGTGATTGCCATGCAGGTCTATGACCCATTGGCGCTGAACCTGCCGAAAAACGGTCGCGTGCTGATCACCCAAGGACAGTTGCAGGTGGAACTGGCGGTGGAACGACATCAGGTGCATCAGCCACTCGGTGATTTTCTCAGCGGCCGGCTCAAGGACGTCGCTACCTTGCTGCGCCGCAGCCGGGTGCCGTTGATGATGTTCAGCACCGCCACAGAGGCCCGGGAACAACTGCGCGCCGAACTGGGCAAGCTCGCCGGGGGGCGCCGATGAACCCCACCGTCCCGAGCATCGACCAACTCAAGGAAATGACACTGCCAACGCCGGTCAGTTTTGCGCCGCAGACGTGGGGTTGGTGGGCGTTGCTGGCGCTGCTGATCGTCGCGCTGCTGGTGACAGGCGTGCGGCGATACTGGCAATGGCGGCGTGATCGCTATCGGCGCGAGGCGCTGGCACGATTGGCGGAATTGCAGCAGCGCAGTAATGACCTGAATGCATTGCGCGAACTTCCGGAGCTGCTCAAGCGCACAGCCCTCTCGATGCCCTCTGACTGGAATACAAAACCTGTGGGAGCGAGCTCGCTCGCGATAGCGTCAGGTCAGTCGACACCACCTTTGAATTTAATGGCCTCATCGCGAGCAAGCTCGCTCCCACAAGGTTCTCCAGCGGCGTTGGGGAAAGAGGACTGGCAGGCGTTTTTGCAGCGGCACTGTAAACAGCCGTTGCCCACCGACTTCAGCCAACAACTGGCGCTGCTGGCCTACGCGCCTGACGCCGTATTGCGGGCCATGCCCAATGAACAGCGCCAGCAGCTATTCAGCACCTGCAAAACCTGGGTGGAGCGTCATCATGTGGCAGCTTGATTACCCATGGCTGCTGATCCTGTTGCCGTTGCCGTGGTTCGGTTATCGCTACCTGCCCGACTACCGCGAAGCGCGCAGTGCGGTGCGCGTTCCGTTTTTCGGTGCCATGAGCCGCGCCGTCGGCCAGGCACCGAGCCGGGCTGGCACCCGCAGCAATCGCTGGCAATTGCTCCTGAACCTGCTGGTCTGGACGCTGTTGCTGGTGGCGGCGAGTCGGCCGGTGCTCGTGGAAAAACCCATCGAACGCCAGCAGCCGGTGCGTGACCTGATGCTGGCCATCGACATTTCCCAGTCGATGGAAACCACCGACTTCACCGACACCAACGGCCAGAACATCAATCGCCTGGCAGCGGTCAAGGAAGTGATGCACGGGTTCATCGACAAACGTAAAGACGATCGAATCGGACTGATCGTGTTCGGCACTGGTGCTTATCCGCAGGCGCCGTTGACCCTGGATCACGCCAGCCTGTCACTGCTGCTGGACGACATAGGCGTCGGCATGGCCGGCCCCAACACGGCCATCGGCGATGCCATCGGGCTGAGCCTGAAACTGCTGGATCAGGCCCACGAGCGGGAAAAGGTGCTGATTCTGCTCACTGACGGCAACGACACCAGCAGCGCCATCACCCCGGACCACGCAGCATCCATGGCCGCCGCCAAAGGCGTGGTGATTCACACCATCGGCATTGGCGACCCGAATGCCGAAGGCGAAGCCAAGGTCAACCTGCAAGGCTTGCAAGACATTGCCGAAGTCACTGGCGGACACTTCTTCCGCGCCGAAGACCGCAATGCCCTCGATCAGGTCTACAGCACCCTCGACAAACTCACCCCGCATCAAGTGAAAACCCTCAGCCATCAGCCCAAACGCGATCTGTTCTGGTGGCCGCTGGGCGCTGCCATTGCCCTGCTCGCGACTTATCACTTGGGCGCCCTGCTGCTTCCACGCCTGATACTCGCGCGTCAACGGCAGGAGGCCTGAGATGGACATCAACCTCAGCGACGTCCATTTCCTGCGCCCCCTGTGGCTGTTGCTCGCGGTATTCGGTGGGCTGCTGCCATTGCTGTGGCGGCGCAACCGGGATCTGCAACGGCGCTTGCGCAGCAACATCGCCGCGCACCTGCTGCCGCATCTGCTGATCACCCCACAAGACCGGCAACGCCTGCGTCCGGTGCACCTGGTGTGTGCGCTGCTGGTACTCGGCGCCATTGCCGCCGCCGGGCCGACCTGGGAGCGGGATCGGCCAGATTTTCTGGAGAACCGTGCGCCACTGATCATCGCCGTCGACCTGTCGCCGTCCATGGACGCCAGCGATGTTCCACCGAGTCGCCTGGAAGCGGCCAAGCACAAGCTCCACGACTTGATCCAGCGCCGCGCCGGGTCGCGCAGCGCCTTGATTGCCTACGCCGGCAGCGCGCATCTGGTATTGCCCGCCACCGACGATGCGGCGCTGCTCGATACGTTCATTCAGGCCCTGAGCACCGACCTGATCAGCAAGCCGGGGAAAAATGTCGGCGCGGTCATCGATCAGGCCAAGCGCCTGCTCGCCGCCGAGAAAACCCCCGGCACCCTGCTGCTGATCACCGATGGCGCCGACACATCGGCACTGGCCGGGCTGGATAAACAGCTGACTGGCAGTGCGCTGCAAGTGCTGATTCTGGCGGCTGGCAGCACCGACGGCGGGATCATTCGCGATGCCGCTGGCCGGCCGCGCACCGACAGCAACGGTCGCCCGCAACTCGGCAGTTTCGATCAGGACGCCCTCAAGCAGCTTGCAGCAACGATGGATGCCCCGCTGGGCAGCCTGACCCTCAACGATGACGACCTGGACTGGGTCGAACTGCACGCCCGGCAGCACTTCCAGTCTGCCAGTGACGAACAGCGTGAATTGCACTGGAAAGACGCAGGTTACTGGCTGTGTTGGCCGCTGCTGTTGATCGCCTTTTTCAGCGTACGCAAGGGCTGGAGCTTGAACTGGATGGCTGGGTTGTTGCTGGCGGCAGGCTTGGGCTTGCAACCGGTGCCGGCGCAGGCCAATGCGCTGACGGATGCCTTTTTCACCCGCGACCAGCAAGGTCGCTGGGCCTTCGAGCATCAGCACTTCCCTGAGGCGGCGGCCTTGTTTGTCGATCCGTACTGGAAAGGCGTTGCCGCCTACCAGGCGGCGGATTTCGACCTGGCGCTGGCCAGTTTCGCGCGCCTCGACACACCGCAGGCCTATTTCTATCTGGGCAACACCTACGTGCGGCGCTTCAAGTTCGATCAGGCCATCGCGGCCTATAACCAGGCGCTGAAGTTGCAACCGCAGTTTCCGGAAGCCACGGCCAACCTGGCGCTGGCCATTGCCTTGCAGAAGGACACCGAAAGCGCCGGGAAAAACACCCCGCAGGTCAAACCCGACGAAATCAAGATGGACAAGGCACCGGGCAAGGGCCAGAGCAAACCGGTGCAGACCCAACAGGCCGCCTCGGATGAACAGTGGCTGCAGAACCTGACCACATCGCCGGCGAAGTTTCTCAAGCAGAAGTTCAGCTTGCAGGATCAGGCGGGGGCTAGACCATGACCTGTCTTGAAAATCGCGTCTTGGCCATCGCGAGCAGGCTCGCTCCCACATTTGATCCGCGTGCACCACAAATCCCCTGTGGGAGCGAGCTTGCTCGCGATGGCGTCCGATCAATCACCACAACAATTGGCACCTTACTTCTATGCCTGATCAGCCTCGGAGCTTGGGGCGAAGAACCGCAATTGAAAGTCCAGGCAACCCTGCAACCCGCCGACCCTGTCATGGTCGGCAGCCTGGTCGAGCTGCAACTCGATGTCTTCACCGATTCCTGGTTCACCAGCGCCCCCACCCTGCCCGACCTGAAACTGCCCGGTGCACTGGTGATGCCACCGGACGGCCACGCCGAACACCTGAACCAGACAATCGACGGCAAAGCCTTCAGCGGCATGCGCTACAGCTACCTGATCACGCCGAATCTGGCCCAGGATTTCGACATTCCGGCACTGACAGTCCGCGCCACCCCGGGTCAGGCGACCAGCGCGCTGAGTGCCCAGAGCCAGCCATTGCACTTCAGCGCGACGCAACCGCCGGGGTTCGAGCCTGGAGAACCGGTGCTGGTGGCCCAAGGACTGCGGTTCACGCAAAAGACCTTCAATTCGGCGACCCCGCTGAAAGTCGGTGACAGCATCACCCGAGAACTGACGTTGCAGGCCGACGGTGCCCTGGCCATGTCATTGCCGACACCGACGCCGGACCAGATCAAGGGGCTGAGCCTCTACCCGCAAGCGCCGCAAATCCGCAATCTGGACGACGGTCGGGGCAACTTCAATGGCGGTCAGCGCATCGACACCGTGACCTATCGAATCGACACCGAAGGCCACTACACCCTGCCGGCCGTCGAACTGACATGGTGGGACTCGACCGGCCGTCAAACCCGCACCGCGCAAGTACCTGCCATTGCATTCGACGCGAAGGCCAATGGCGTCTACAAGCCGATATTTTCAATCACCGAGGACCTGAAGAAACTCGGCCGGGAAAACCGTCTGCACCTTTCCGGGCACTGGTTCGAAGGGTTGGTGTCAGTGCTTGGCGTGGTGGCACTCGGCTGGTTCACCCGCCCGCTCGTACAGCGCGCGTACCTCAACTGGCAAGCCCGACGCCGCACCCGACTTGCCGCCTGGCTGGAGTCGGCCGACTACGCCTGGCAGCAGATTCCGGCACAAATCGAGGGCAAACCTGCGCAACTCAGCGCCCTGTACCTGTGGACCCGACGCACTCGCCAGGGTCTGAAACTGACGCAACTCGGCCCGCGCCTGCAAACGTTCCTGCGCGCCTGTTATGGCCGTGAACCGGCCAAAGACCAGGCGCTGCGCCAAATCAGGGAATCCTTGTCTACGCTGCATAGTCAGGCCGAGCTCAACAGGGAATCTGTCGCATCTGCACTGCATCCACTCAACCCCGTTCACGAGAAGGATTTCCCATGACAAACCCGATGTCGCTGCGCCATCACCACGGGTTTAGATTTTTACTGACCTTGGTCTTGAGCCTGCCGCTGCTGGTTCAGGCAGCCGAGCCACTACCGTCGTGGAATGACGGCCCGTCAAAAAAGAACATCATCGAGTTCGTCCAGGCCGTGACCGATCAAGGCAGCAAGGACTTCGTAAAACCCGAGGACCGCATTGCCGTGTTCGACAACGACGGCACCTTGTGGAGCGAGCAGCCGATGTACTTCGAGCTGCTGTTCGCCCTCGACGAAGTCAAACGCACAGCGCCGCAGCACCCGGAGTGGAAAACCACTCAACCGTTCAAGGCCGTGCTGGAGAACGATCACAAGGCACTGGCCGCCGCTGGCATGGACGGCATCCTGAAGATTTTTGCTGCCACCCATACCGGTATGACCACCGCAGCCTTCGACGACTACGCCAAGACCTGGCTGAGCCAGGCCCGGCATCCGAAAACCGGCAAGCCGTACACCGAGATGATCTTCCAGCCCATGCTGGAAATGCTCGACTACCTGCGCAGCCAGGACTTCAAGACCTACATTGTTTCCGGCGGCGATACCGGGTTCATGCGCGCCTTCGCCGAAAAGGTCTACGGCATTCCACCAGAACAGGTCATCGGCACCACCTTCGTCACGGCCTTTCAGTACAAGGATGGCGAGGCGTCGATCCTGCGCACACCGAAACTGGCGCACAACGACGACGGCCCGGGCAAACCGGAAAGCATCGACGCGGTGATCGGGCGCCGGCCGATCCTCGCGTTCGGCAACTCCGATGGCGACCTGCAGATGCTCCAGTGGACCGCCACCGGTCCCGGTAAACGTTTCATGGGGTTGGTGCATCACACCGACGCCAAACGTGAATGGGCCTACGATCGGCAATCTCAGATCGGCCGTCTGGACAAGGCCCTGGACGAAGCAAACTCCCGTGGCTGGACCGTCGTTGACATGGCGTCCGAATGGCGTCGGATCTATCCATTCGATGCCGCCACACCTGAGCAAGTGCAATAAAAAGACGTAATGCAGGACCGCAAAAACGTTTGTCGCAGCACGCGACACCAGTGAGCATAAGGAGCCAGTCAGATGACTCGCATACGTAAGTGGATACCGAAACTCGCCTTTGTGGCAGCGTCGGTCATGGCGATCTCGGCAACTGCCGGGGCCGCTGAAAAGCCCAATATTCTCGTGATCTTCGGCGACGATATCGGCCAGACCAACATCAGCGCCTACTCCATGGGCGTGGTCGGCTACAAGACTCCGAACATCGACCGCATCGCCAAGGAAGGCATGATGTTCACCGACTACTACGCGGAGAACAGCTGCACTGCAGGACGGTCGTCCTTCATCACTGGGCAGACGCCACTGCGTACAGGTTTGTCGAAAGTCGGCATCCCGGGCGCGCCGGTGGGCCTGCAAAAGCGTGATATCACCATCGCCCAGGCCCTCAAGTCCCAGGGTTACGTCACCGGCCAATTCGGCAAAAACCACTTGGGTGACAAGGATGAATACCTGCCGACCAATCACGGTTTCGACGAGTTTTTCGGCAACCTGTATCACCTCAACGCCGAAGAAGAGCCTGAGCGCCCTTACTGGCCGAAAGACGATGCCGCATTCGTCAAAGCCAACACCCCGCGCGGTGTGATCCACAGCTTCGCTGACGGCAAGATCGAAGACACTGGTGCCCTGACCGCCAAGCGCATGGAAACCATCGACGACGAGACCACCGCCGCAGCGCAAGCGTTCATCGAGAAACAGGCCAAGGCGGACAAACCGTTCTTCGTCTGGATGAATACCACACGCATGCACTTGTTCACTCACGTACGCGATTCGATGAAGGGCCAGAGCGGCATGCCCGGCAACGATTACGCGGACGGCATGCTCGAGCATGACGGCGACGTCGGCAAACTGTTGAAAACCCTCGACGACCTGAAAATCACCGACAACACCATCGTCGTCTACACCACCGACAACGGCCCGAACCAGTTCTCCTGGCCGGATGCAGCGACCACGCCTTTCCGTAACGAGAAGAACTCCAATTGGGAAGGTGCCTACCGGGTTCCGGCGATGATCCGCTGGCCAGGCAAGATCAAGCCGGGTGAAGTGTCCAACGAGATGTTCTCGGGCATGGACTGGTTCCCGACCCTGCTCGCGGCGGCGGGCGATGCCGAGGTGAAAAGCAAGCTGCTCAAAGGCTGGGCACCGACCTCTGGCGGGACCAACTTCAAGGTGCACCTGGATGGCTACAACCAATTGCCTTACCTGACCGGCCAACAACCCAAGAGTGAACGCAAGGAGTTCTACTACTTCAACGACGACGGCGTGCTGGTATCGATGCGCTTCGATAACTGGAAAGCCGTGTTCTGCGAGCAACGCGCACCCGGTGGTTTCAAGGTCTGGAGCGAACCATTCGTATGCTTGCGCGTACCGAAAATCTTCAACCTGCGAATGGACCCGTATGAACGTGCCGACGTGGTTTCCGATCAGTATTACGATTGGGCCACCAAGAACGTTTACCTGGCGGCTGTAGCCGTTGGCAAGTCGGCGGCGTTCCTTGAAACCTTCATCGAGTATCCACCAAGCCAGAAACCGGCCAGCTTCAGCATCGACCAGATCCGTGCTGCGGTAGACGCCAAAATTGCTGAAAAAATGAAAGCTGCACAGTAAGACCGTCAGACCACCGCTCGCCTTCATTGGCGAGCGGTACTGTTTCCGACTTGGGACCGTATTGGCCCCAATCGCGGGCAAGCCCGCTCCCACAGGGATTTTGTCGTACCGAAGATCCAGTGTGGGGCCGTATTGCCCGCGATGAGGCCCGCACAGTCGCAGTTTTCTTGAATTGGAAAGGCAATCCGCAATGACCTCACGTGTCGCCAGCAAGTCGTCGGCCATACCTGCGCCCCATGTCTCTGCCCCGGCGGTGTTGATTCCCGCCCTGCTGCTGTTTGTCTCCGGTGCCGCGGCGCTGGTGTATCAGGTGCTGTGGATCAAGCAGCTGTCGTTGGTGGTAGGCGTCGAGGTCTATGCCATCACCACCGGAATCAGCGCGTTCTTTGCCGGATTGGCCTTGGGCGGATTGCTGTTCGGCCGCTGGGCGGACCGGATGCAGCAACCGGTTGTGCTGTACGCCGGGCTGGAAGTGCTGGTGGCGGTGCTGGGTGTTGGCGCGACTTTCGCCATGAGCCTGGCGGCCAGCCCGTTTGCCTGGCTGGAAGAACACATCGGCCTGCTGGCCTGGGTGTTGCCGTTTGCGCTGGTGGGCATTCCCGCGCTGTTGATGGGCGGCACCCTGCCGGTGCTGGTTCGCTCCCTGGCCTCTGCCCCGCAACACCTGGGCAAGGCCGGCGGGCAGCTTTATGCGGCGAACACCGCCGGGGCCATCGCCGGCACCCTGCTCGCTGCGTTCGTGCTGATTGCCACCCTCGGCGTGCGCGGCAGCGCGCTGGCCGCCGCGATGTTGAACCTGCTGGCCGCCGCGGGGGCTTTGTGGTTCCAGCGTCAGCGCGTGGCGCCCGGCGATGCCCCGGTGAAACATCACACCGACAAAAAAACCGATCGCCTGGCCTTGTGGCTGTACGCCATTGCCGGTGGCGTGGCCCTGGGCTACGAGGTCGTGTGGTCGCAATCGATCGTGCAGTTCATGAGCACCCGTACCTACGCCTTTGCCGTGGTGCTGGCGACTTACCTCACCGGGTTGTTCCTGGGCAGCATGCTGCTGGCCCGTCGGGTCGATCGCCTGCGCGATCCCTGGGGTGTGTTCGGCTTGTTGATCGCCGGGGCCGGGCTGGTCGCCTTGCTGGAAATCGCCTTGCTGGGGCGCTGGCTGGTGCTCGCCCAGACCCTGGCCGAATCCTGGGTGTTGTCATTGGGCGGCAGCGAACTGGCGGGCATGAGCACGCGGTTTGCGGTGGCCGCCCTGAGCATCGTATTTGTGCCGACCCTGCTGCTGGGCGCGGCTTTTCCGTTGGCCCTGCGCTTGAGCGTCGGCGGTGAACGGGTAGGACGCCATGTCGGTGAAGTCGTCGCGTTCAATACCCTTGGCGGGATTATCGGCGTGATGCTCTGCGGCTTTGTCCTGATACCGATGCTGGGACTGGTGCGGACCCTGGGTCTGTTGGCGATTATCGCCGCCGGTATCGCCTGCTTCGCTGTGCGCAAGGGCCACGGGGTCAAGAAAGGCCGGCGTCAGGCGGTCGTTGCCATCGGCCTGGTGTCGCTGGCGCTCGCGGTGTTTACGCCGGTCAACAAACTCGCCAGCCTGCTGCCGGGTGCGCGCAATGGCACCTTGACGTTCTATGAAGAAGGCCGTGGCGGGACCGTCGCCGTGGTTTCCCAAGGCAGGGGCGAAAGAGCATTCCAGCGTTTGTACATTCAGGGCGTGTCCAACACCGGCGACGCAATGCCATCCCTACGTTACATGCGGATTCAGGCGTTGCTGCCCTTGCTGATCCACAACGGTCAGCCGCGTTCGGCGCTGGTGATCGGATTCGGCACCGGCATTACCGCCGGCGCCCTGACCCGCTTCCCCGGCCTGGAACATCGCGTGGTCGCCGAACTGCTGCCTTCGGTGGTCAGGGCGGCGCCGTTGTTCAAGGGCAATTTCAATGCAGCGGCCAATCCGGGGGTCGATGTCCGTCTGCGCGATGGGCGCCAGGAACTGTTGCGCAACCCGCAGCGCTACGACCTGATCACCCTCGAACCGCCACCGCCCTCCGCTGCCGGCGTGGTCAATCTGTATTCCCGGGACTTCTATCAACTGGCCGCCAGCCGTTTGCAGAAACAAGGCCTGGTCGCCCAATGGCTGCCGCTGCCGACGCAGAACATCGATGACTCGCGCTCATTGGTGCGCAGCTTCCTCGACGTGTTCCCTTACGCGACCCTGTGGACCAGCGAGTTCCACGAGATGCTGCTGGTGGGCTCGATGGAGCCGATTGAACTGGATGCGGCGAAGATCAATGCGCGCTTCCAGCAGGACAGCGTTCGCAGCACCTTGCAGGATGTCGGCATCGGTTCGGCCGCGGCGTTGCTCGCCACCTGGGTGACTGACCGCGCTGGGCTTGAACGCTTCGCTGGCGATGCACAACCGGTGACTGACGATCAGCCGAAGATCGAATACGCGCCGTGGGTACGCTCCGGGGAAATCAGTCGCGTGTTGCCTGCCCTGCTCGACTTGCACCAGCCGCCGGCACTGCTGAACGCCGACACCGGGTTCATCGAGCGCATGAACACCCAGCAGCAACGCCTGATGCAGTTCTATCGGGCGAGCCTGTATGCGTACGACGGTGACCGTGAGGCCTGGGTCAGGGATATTCGCGAGGTAATGCGCGGGGATGCGGGGAATCCGTATTACCGGTGGTTTGTCGGGGAGTGATGCGGTGTCTTGGCGGCCGCCTTCGCGGGCAAGTCGGATCGCCGCACCGCCGCTCC
>NZ_AKJL01000099.1 GCF_000282355.1 Pseudomonas sp. GM49 | reverse complement strand
TGCCGCCGCAACAGACCGTACAGGAAGGCGAAGTGATCCTCGCCGACAGCCAGCGGCTGATCGCCGAATACCACGAGCGCGGTGACGGCGCGCAAATCCAGATCGCCCTGGCACCGTGCTCGCCGTTCTCGGTGACGCCGGAAATCATGTCGGCCAGTGCCGAATTGGCGAACAAACTCGACGTGCGCCTGCACACCCACCTGGCAGAAACCCTCGACGAAGAAGATTTCTGCCTGCAACGCTTCGGCCTGCGCACCGTGGACTATCTGGACAGTGTCGGCTGGCTCGGCCCGCGTACCTGGCTGGCCCATGGCATCCATTTCAACCCGGATGAAATCGCCCGCCTCGGTGCCGCCGGCACCGGTATTTGCCATTGCCCGAGTTCCAACATGCGCCTGGCCTCGGGCATCTGCCCGAGCATCGAGTTGACCGATGCCGGTGCCTTGCTTGGCCTGGGCGTGGACGGTTCGGCGTCCAACGATGCCTCGAACATGATGCTCGAAGCGCGCCAGGCGCTGTACATCCAGCGCCTGCGCTACGGCGCCGAGAAGATCACCCCGGAACGCGTGCTCGGCTGGGCGACCAAAGGCTCGGCCAGCCTGCTGGGTCGTACCGATATCGGCGAGTTGGCAGTAGGCAAGCAGGCTGATCTGGCCCTGTTCAAGCTCGATGAACTGCGCTTCTCCGGCAGCCATGATCCGGTCTCGGCGTTGCTGCTGTGTGGTGCTGATCGCGCGGATCGAGTGATGGTCGGCGGCAAGTGGCGGGTGATCGACGGGCAGGTCGAAGGGCTGGATCTGAAGGGCTTGATTGCCGATCACAGCCAGGCGGCGCGACAGTTGATCGCTGGAACCTGATACAACACCGATTAAAACTGTGGGAGCGGGCTTGCTCGCGAAGGCGGTATTTCAGTCACTGACGATGTCGACTGACACTCCGCTTTCGCGAGCAGGCTCGCACACATTGGTTTTGTGGAGGGTCAAGGCCATCTGGATTGGCGCACCAGTGGATGGCAACTGTGCAAGGACATGCACTGTTATCGGACCTCAAGGACCTGCCGCGAGCCTGCTCGCGATGGCAACGCCGCGGCTTCAAGTTTTGTTGTGCTGTTGGTCAGCAGTTTGCATAGCCCTGTGCAGGCGCAAGAGACCAGCCAATCTCACAACAAAACGGAGTCAAAATTCATGCATAACCGTCCGCTGACGAAGCTGCTTTGCGCCGTTGCGTCGGCCATCGGCCTGAGCGCCTGCCTGACTGCCAGTGCCTACGCCCCGCTGATCGATCAGGGCGTGGACGTGGTGTTCCAGCACACCGACAGCCCGGCGCCGATCCATGCCGCCGAACGTCGCAGCGTCTATGCCGTGGGCTACGCTTCGGACATGGCGTACTTCGGGCCGAAAGCCGTGCTGACCTCCATCGTCAATGACTGGAAGTCCCTGGACTACCGGGACGGATTGTCGGACGGCACGGTTGAGCTGTCGATCAGCGACCTGATGCCGGCGACGCAGAAGAGCGAGTGATGAACCGGCCGGTCAGGTTTTACCAATTGTTGCAGCAACCCTCTGTAGAATGGCGACCATTGCACCTGATGAGAAAAGAATCATGTACGACTGGCTGAACGCCCTGCCCAAGGCAGAATTGCACCTGCACCTGGAAGGCTCGCTGGAACCAGAGCTGTTGTTCGCCCTGGCCGAGCGCAACAAGATTGCCCTGCCATGGAACGACGTCGAAACCTTGCGCAAGGCGTACGCCTTCAACAACCTGCAGGAGTTCCTCGACCTGTATTACCGGGGTGCCGATGTGCTGCGCACATCCCAGGACTTCTATGACCTGACCTGGGCCTACCTGCTGCGCTGCAAAGAGCAGAACGTGATTCACACCGAACCGTTCTTCGACCCGCAGACCCACACCGACCGTGGCATCCCGTTCGAAGTGGTGCTTAATGGCATCGCCGCCGCACTGAAAGATGGTGAGCAGCAACTGGGCATCACCAGTGGTTTGATCCTGAGCTTCCTGCGTCACCTGAGTGAAGACGAAGCGCAGAAAACCCTCGACCAGGCGCTGCCGTTCCGCGATGCGTTCGTCGCCGTGGGCCTGGACAGCTCCGAGATGGGCCACCCGCCGAGCAAGTTCCAGCGCGTGTTCGACCGTGCCCGTCACGAAGGCTTCCTGACCGTCGCCCACGCCGGTGAAGAGGGCCCGCCCGAGTACATCTGGGAAGCCATCGACCTGCTGAAGATCCAGCGTATCGACCATGGCGTGCGCGCCATCGAAGACGAACGCCTGATGCAGCGAATCATCGACGAACAGATCCCGCTGACCGTGTGCCCGTTGTCGAACACCAAGCTTTGCGTGTTCGACCACATGTCGCAGCACAACATTCTCGACATGCTGGAGCGTGGCGTGAAAGTGACCGTGAACTCCGATGACCCGGCGTACTTCGGCGGCTATGTCACAGAGAACTTCCATGCGCTGCACACCCACCTGGGCATGACCCAGGACCAAGCCAAACGCCTGGCGCAAAATAGCCTCGATGCGCGCTTGGTGAAACCGTAAGGTTCAGCGCCAAAGCCCGACGGGTGCGAGAGCATTCGCTCCCGCAACGGTGCATTAAAGCGCCAGTTCCAACTCGGTTTCCTGGGCAAAGCGATGAATCTCGCGTTGCCCGGAGGCCGTCACTTGCAAGGCTCGGGAATCGTTGGATAAGCTCAGCCACCCCGACTGCATGAACAGCTGCAACAGTGCCGCGCCGAGCGAGCCGCCCATATGCGGGCGTCTCTCGCTCCAGTCAGGACACGCGCAGGCAACCCTGCCGTTGTGATGGGCCAGCGCCTGGATGAACACGCCCCGTGCCGCCAACTCCGTCGCGCCTTTGAGCGTGACCGTGACCCGCTGATCAAACTGTTCGATCCAGCCTGCCTCCAGCAGTCGCTGATACAGATCGGCGGACAGGGTGCCCCCCAAGTGATCGTCGCACAGTCGGGCACTCAACAATGGCGAACGCACCGCCCGGGGTTTGACGAGATACGCATTGCGCTTGAATACGTCCGCAATATCCTGGGGGGCGCTGGCGAAGGTCGCGCTGGCCAGTGCTTCGATTGCCGCCCCGACCTCGGGAGCGGCCAAGCGGAAGAAGCGTTTGCGGCCGCGGCTTTCAACCCTCAACAGACCTCCAGCGGACAAACGTCCCAGGTGTGCACTGGCCGAAGACGGTGACAGGCCGGCCAGCAGTGCCAACTCTTCGGTTGTTCGCGCCGAACAATCCATCAAGGCCCACATCATTGCGCTGCGCTTTGGGTCAGCCAGCAATGTGGCGATCTTGCTGATGCAAGGTGCATATTCCATGTATTCACTCCCTGTTGAATCGTTTCGTCTACTGCCCAGAGACATCTTGACCAGTAGTGTGTCGTCGGCCAATCCGAGGAAACTGCCATAAACCTGGCAACGCCTTGTTCATACATTGGCGCTGTCTGGCCGATGGTGCGAAGGCCAGAAGGATGACCATGCAGCCGGGCCGACTCGAACGTGGACCCGCCATTGGAGGGATCGACGCTACTTACATGATGAGGGCGCTAGTATATGCGGGTTGGTCGGCGGATCCTTTCCACCGTCCGGAATAGGTGGTGATCGTTCCTGAGAGAAATTTCTCTTTTTTCGTGCGACTAATGATCGATTTCCGGAAAGCCCGGAAATTGACTGCTCAAAAGGGCGCATTTTCTGGCAAGCATTTCACGCAACAGGTTCACCGGCTTACTCAATTGTGCGCGATGGGCGCACAACAGATTCAACGGTGCGCGCTCACAGAGCAGCTCCGGCAACAGCACCTTCAAGCGGCCGGCCAGTACATCGGCAGCCACATCGAGCCAGGATTTGTAAGCGATCCCGGCACCTGCCACGGCCCAAAGGCGCACGACATCGGCATCGTCACTGAAGCGATCGCCGCTGACGGTCAGGCTGACTTCGCGTTTGCCGTCGTGAAAACTCCAATGATCGTGGACCCGGCTGCCGAGCATGTACAACAGGCAATTGTGCTGTGCCAGTTGCTCCAGATGCCGCGGCTCGCCATGACTTGCCAGATAGCCGGGAGCGGCGCACAACACCCGGCGGTTCTGCGGGGCTATGGGCAGTGCCACCAGGCTGGAGTCCTCCGGCTCACCGTAGCGCAGGGCAATGTCTACCGGTTGGCGAAACAGGTCGGCGATGCGGTCACCCAGCAGCAAGCGTACGGTCAGTTGCGGATGCTCGCGTTGAAACTCGTCGAGCCAGGGCAACAGCAAATTGCGGCCAAAGTCCGATGGTGCCGACAGTTGCAGAACCCCGCTGACCTGGTCCTGACCACTGGCCAGCAATCGCCGGCCCTCGTCCAGATTGCTCAGTGCCGCGCGGGCGTACTCGAGAAAGCCCTCGCCTTCGGCGGTCAGGCGCAGGCTTCGGGTCGAACGGGCCAACAAACGGGCGCCGAGCTGTTGTTCGATGCGTTTGAGCGCCGCACTGGCCACCGCCGCCGACATGTCCATGCCCCGCGCGGCGGCGGACAGACTGCCCAGGTCCGCCGCCCGGACAAACAACTGTAAGTCATCGAAACGCAGCATCAAGAGCACCGATTATCAAAAAAATATTGAAAGAGACTGCTCTTTTAGCCGGTTTTATCTTCAGGAGAAATAGCCAATCATCTCCCCCATCGAATCTCTTCTTTATCAGTGTTCAGGAGCCGCCCATGAAAGCCATTGCCTACTACACCTCGTTGCCAATCAGTGACGACAAGGCTCTGCAAGACATCGAGCTGCCGGAGCCGGTTACCGGCCCCCGCGACTTGCTGGTGGAAGTCAAAGCCATCTCGGTCAACCCGGTGGATACCAAGGTGCGCCAGAACGTCCAGCCCGAAGGCGGTGCGGCCAAGGTGCTGGGCTGGGACGTGGCTGGCGTGGTCAAGGCCGTGGGCAGTGAGGTGACGCTGTTCTCGGTCGGCGACAAGGTGTTTTACGCCGGCTCCATCGCCCGTGCGGGCGGCAACAGCGAATTGCATGTGGTGGACGAACGCATCGTCGGCCACATGCCGAAGACCCTTGGTTTCGCCGAGGCCGCCGCCCTGCCGCTCACCGCGATCACGGCCTGGGAACTGTTGTTCGAACGCCTGCAAGTGCGCGAAGGCAAAACCGACGAAGGCCAGAGCCTGTTGATCGTCGGCGCGGCAGGTGGCGTGGGTTCGATTCTCACGCAGCTGGCTCACCAGTTGACTGCCCTGAAGGTCATCGGCACCGCTTCGCGTGCGCAGACCCAAAGCTGGGTGAAGGAGCTGGGTGCCGATCTGGTGATCGATCATGGCCAGCCACTGAGCGAAGCACTCAAGCGGGCCGGTGTGGATCAAGTCACCCACGTCGCCAGTCTGACCCAGACCGACCAGCACCTGGACCAACTGGTCGAGGCATTGGCGCCCCAAGGCAAGCTGGCGCTGATCGATGACCCCAAGTCGCTGGACGTGACAAAGCTCAAGCGCAAGAGCTTGTCGCTGCACTGGGAGTTCATGTACACCCGTTCACTGTTTGAAACCGCGGACATGATCGAGCAGCACAACCTGCTCAATCGCGTCGCCTGGCTGATCGATGCCGGGACCCTGAAAACCACGGTGGGCGAACACTTCGGCACGATCAATGCCGCCAATTTGCGCCGTGCCCATGCCCTGCTGGAAAGCGGCAAGGCCAAGGGCAAGATTGTGCTGGAAGGGTTCTGAAGCGCTGAAAAAAACCATCGCTGATTTCATCGCCTACTGCTGTTTTCCATCTGCGGCCGGTAAGTCCCGGTCGCAGACAGCCCCCTGTGGGCCCCTCGCAAATCCGTGTTTTTTTTAGTTACAAACCGTCAGTCCGACAGTTGATCCTTGTCACAATGGTGCTCGTATTCAGGACTACAATCGAATCTCCTGCGAGACAGTCTTTTGCGTAACGTCTTTTACGAGAGGTGATCAGTTGTGAAGATCCTGATAAAAGAATTGGCAAAATCCCAGTGGCAAGTCCGTCTTGACCAGCATGCGGTGACGTTCCGCAGCGAAGCAGAAGCTCGCGCTTTCACGCGTACCCTCGAAGCCCGCATCCAGGCCCCTCACCCGATACCCGTCCTCCACCCGCAGCGTGCTGCCGGCTGATACCGGCCTCAAACCTGGGCTTGCGCCAGCGCCCGGGCATTTTGCAAACGCCGGGTAAGCACCGCAGCGCTCACCACCAGAATTCCACACAGGCTGATGACCATGGCCATCGGCACGGCGCTGCCGTCGTGCAAAACGCCCACCAGCGCGGAGGCTCCGGCGGCCACGCTGAACTGCAGGCAACCGAGCAGCGCCGATGCGCTGCCGGCCCGTGCGCCCTGCCCGCTCATTGCGCAGGCTGCGGCGTTGGGGCTGATGCAACCGAGGCTGGAAATACAGATGAACAATGGAATCAGTAGCGGCCACAGGTGGGCCGTGTGCAGAGAGCTGACAGCGAGCAGGGTCAGACCGGCCGCGAGATAAACCCACACCGCGCGCGCCAGCAAGAATGTCGGGCCACGTTTGGCCAGCAGACGCGCGTTGACCTGCGCCACCAGAATGAAGCCCGCCGCATTGGTGCCGAACAACCAGCCAAAATGCTCGGCCGGAACGCCGTAGAGCTTGATGATGATGAAGGGTGAACCGGCGATGTAGGCAAACATCCCGGCGATGGCGATACCCCCGGTCAAGGCGTGCCCAAGAAATATCGGGTCGGCCAGCAACCGACCGTACTGACGCAGCGCGCCCGACAGCGGTTGGCGCGGTATGTGGGCTGGCAGGCTTTCCGGCAATCCCGTCGCCACCGCCAGCCCCGCCAACGCACTGAACCCGGTCAAGGCCAGGAAGATCGACTGCCAGCCTGTGGTGTTGACCAGCAACCCACCCAGCAATGGCGCGAGGATAGGCGCGAGCCCCATCACCAGCATTAACTGCGAAAAGACTTTCGCCGAGCCCACCGCATCACATTTGTCGCTGACCACCGCCCGGGAAATCACCATGCCCGCGCAGCCACCCAATGCCTGGACGAATCGCGCACCGATCAGCCATTCCAGATTCGGCGCATAGGCGCACGCCACGGAAGCAGCGGTGAACAGGCCGACACCGGTGAGCAACGGAATGCGTCGCCCGAAACGATCCGCCACCGGGCCATAGGCCAACTGACCGATGGACAAGCCGAGGAAATACGCCGCCAACGTCATCTGAACGTGATTTTCGTCCGTGCCGAAGGCCAGTGCCATGGCCGGGAACGCCGGCAGATAGAAATCGATCGCCAGCGGACCGAAAGCGCTCAAGGCGCCGAGAATCAGAATGGTACGGAAGTTCATCAGGCATCCAGTGAGGCAGGAGTCGGCAGCCCGACAGTCTAGCCGCGCATGGACGCCTTGAACATTCCGGTAGCTCGCTAACTATCAAAATCAGGCCAGTTTGACGCCATAACCCTCTTCGCTGATCGCCTCGATCACTTGCTGGGCAGTCAGCGCACTTTCGACACCGACCTCTTTAGCTGCCAGATCGACCCGCACACTGGCCGCCGGGTCTTTGGCCTGGACCGCCTGAGTGATGGCCTTGACGCAGTGACCACAAGACATGCCTTCAACGTTGAACACTTGCATGGGATGACTCCTTTCCGAGGTTTAACCCAGTTTCGAGCTTGCCACCATGGCAAGGTCAAGTTCTGAAGATTGCTGCCGGGCTGGCAATCGACGCGGGGCTCGGCCAAGCTGCGTCCATCAATGACTCGAACTCAGGAGATTCAGCCATGCGCTGGTCGGTTTTCAGCCTGTTTGGCTTTCTCAGCCTTTTCGCCGCCGTGCCTTCGGTCAATGCTACCGGTCAGGAATATGGCGTGCTGATCATTTCCCGCGAGCGCCTGGAAGTCGCGACCAGTTGCGAAATCGGTGTGTACATCCAGGATCAACTGGCGGCGCGGCTGTTTCAGGAACAGAGCACCTCGTTCAACCTGCCGCCGGGCAAAGTGTCGCTGCGCCTCAAATTGCTGCCGGGCCAGGTGCCGGGTTGCAATCCGGGCATGCTCGCGCCGGGTTCGCAGGATATCCAGCTCAAGGCCGGGGATGTGCTCAAGTACCGGATCGCGATGACGCAGGAAGGGATGTACCTGAAGCGCGCAGGGCTCGGCTACTAACACTCCGTCCCTGTAGGAGCGAGCTTGCTCGCGAAAAACGTCCAGACAACGCGTACATTCAGAAACCCAGCGTTACCGTTGGCGTTCATCGCGAGCAAGCTCGCTCCTACAGGGGATCAGCGGTGGGTATAAGATTGGCACTTGACCTTGCCAGCATGGCAAGGTTGATCCTGTGGTCATCTACTACAGGGAGTGCGACCGATGTCCGAATCCACCACGTTCGACCTGCCGATTGCCGGCATGACCTGCGCCAGTTGCGCCGGACGTGTCGAGCGCGCCTTGAGCAAAGTCATTGGCGCCAGTGCCGTCAGCGTCAACCTCGCCACTGAACAAGCGCGGGTGCAAGCGCCCAGCGACAGTCTGCCGGCCCTGATGGATGCCGTGGCCAAGGCCGGCTACAGCGTGCCGCAGCAGAGCCTGGAATTGAGCATCGACGGCATGACCTGCGCGTCCTGCGTCGGTCGCATCGAGCGCGCGCTGGCCAAGGTTGCGGGAGTGAAAAGCGTCAGCGTCAACCTGGCCAACGAACGCGCCCACCTTGAACTGCTCGGCCAGATCGATCCGCAAACCTTGATCGCAGCGGTGGCCAAGGCTGGCTACACCGCCACCGCCTGGGAAACCGAACACCCACCCACCGACAATCAGCAACAGCGCCTGCATCGCGAACGCCTGGCCTTGATCATCGCCATTACCCTCGCCTTGCCGCTGGTATTGCCGATGCTGCTACAGCCATTCGGCGTGCACTGGATGCTCCCGGCCTGGGTGCAGTTCGCCTTGGCCACGCCGGTGCAATTCATCTTCGGCGCACGGTTTTACGTCGCCGCGTGGAAAGCCGTGCGCGCCGGGGCCGGCAACATGGATTTGCTGGTGGCCTTGGGCACCAGCGCCGGTTATGGCTTGAGCCTGTACGAATGGGCCACCGCCGCCGGGCGCATGCCGCATCTGTATTTCGAAGCCTCGGCGGTGGTGATCGCCCTGGTGCTGCTGGGCAAGTACCTGGAAAGCCGCGCCAAGCGCCAGACCGCCAGCGCCATCCGCGCCCTCGAAGCTTTGCGCCCGGAACGGGCGATTCAGGTAATCGATGGCCACGAACAGGAAGTCGCTATCAGCGCCCTGCGCCTCAATGATCTGGTAATGGTCAAACCCGGCGAACGCTTTCCGGTGGACGGCGAAGTGCTTGAAGGCCAGAGCCACGCCGACGAAGCCCTGATCAGTGGTGAAAGCCTGCCGGTGCCCAAGCAGCCCGGCGACAAAGTCACCGGCGGTGCTATCAACGGTGAAGGCCGGTTGCTCGTGCGTACCCAGGCCCTCGGTGCGGAAACCGTGCTGGCGCGGATCATCCGGCTGGTGGAAGAGGCCCAGGCCGCAAAAGCGCCGATCCAGAAACTGGTGGATAAAGTCAGCCAGGTATTCGTGCCTGTCGTGCTGTTGATTGCCCTGGCAACCCTGATCGGCTGGTGGCTGTATGGTGCGCCGATGGAAACCGCACTGATCAACGCCGTGGCGGTGCTGGTGATCGCCTGTCCGTGCGCCCTGGGCCTGGCCACACCGACGGCGATCATGGCCGGCACCGGCGTGGCGGCACGCTACGGGATTCTGATCAAGGACGCCGAAGCACTGGAACGTGCCCATGAAGTCAGCGCAGTGGTGTTCGACAAAACCGGCACCCTGACCTCCGGCGCCCCGCGCATCGCTCATCTGAGTGCCATCGACGGTGATGAAGCCAGCCTGCTGCAATTGGCCGGCGCCCTGCAACGCGGGAGCGAGCATCCGCTGGCCAAGGCTGTTCTGGATGCTTGTGCCGAACGCCATTTGACGGTGGCCGATGTCAGCGACAGCCAGTCCCTGACCGGGCGCGGTATCGCCGGCAGTCTCGAGGGCCGTCGTCTGGCCCTGGGCAATCGGCGCCTGCTGGAGGACAACGGCTTGAACGCCGGGCCGTTGGCCGACTCGGCGATCGCGTGGGAAAGCGAAGGCCGGACCTTGTCCTGGCTGATCGAACAAAAACCCGAACCACGCGTGTTGGGTCTGTTCGCCTTCGGTGACACCCTCAAGCCCGGCGCGCTGCAAGCGGTGCAACAACTGAGCGCGCGGAACATCAGCAGCCACCTGCTGACCGGCGACAATCGCGGCAGCGCCAATGTAGTGGCCAAGGCGCTGGGCATCCACGATGTGCATGCCGAAGTGTTGCCGGCGGACAAAGCCGTCACGGTCGCCGCATTGAAAGAAACCGGTGTGGTGGCGATGGTCGGCGACGGCATCAATGACGCCCCGGCACTGGCCGCCGCCGATATCGGTATCGCCATGGGCGGCGGCACCGACGTCGCCATGCACGCGGCCGGCATCACCCTGATGCGCGGCGATCCGCGACTGGTACCGGCAGCGCTGGAGATCAGCCGCAAGACCTACGCGAAGATTCGGCAGAACCTGTTCTGGGCCTTCGTCTATAACCTGATCGGCATTCCGCTGGCAGTGTTTGGCGTGCTCAACCCGGTGCTGGCCGGTGCGGCCATGGCGTTGTCGAGCGTCAGCGTGGTGAGCAATGCGCTACTGTTGAAAACCTGGAAACCCAAGGACCTGGAGGACAACCGATGAACATTGGCCAAGCGGCCCGCCACAGCGGCCTGAGCGCAAAGATGATCCGTTATTACGAATCCATCGGTCTGCTCAAGGCGGCCCATCGCACCGACAGCGGTTACCGGGTGTACGGCGATGATGACCTGCACACGCTGGCGTTCATCAAGCGCTCCCGGGACCTGGGGTTTTCCCTGGAAGAAGTCGGCAAGTTGCTGACCCTCTGGCAAGACCGCCAGCGCGCCAGCGCCGATGTGAAGGCTCTGGCCCGGCAGCACATCGATGAGTTGAACCAGAAGATCCGTGAGCTGGGGCAGTTGCGCGATACATTGCAGGATCTGGTTGAGCACTGTCAGGGCGATCATCGGCCGGACTGTCCGATTCTGAAGAATCTTGAGTCGGGGTGCTGTGCCGAACCAGCTCCGGCCTGATGCATTGATGCCGGCTGTACCGACGCCATCGCGGGCAAGCCCGCTCCCACAGGTCCAGTGGTGTCCATGTGGGAGCGGGCTTGCCCGCGAAGGCGGACTGTCAGACGACATTGATGATGAATCTGTAACCCACAAAAAACCCGGCCGAAGCCGGGTTTTTCAGCCGATCACTGCATCCACGGTGGAGGCGGTTCTTCGGTTTTGCCCGGCGGCGCATCGTCCGCCGCGCGTGCCGCTTGCTTGCGTTCTTCATCCAGGCGCGCGGCCTCGATTTCGCGCATGATTCCGCCCACGTCGGCCAGTTCTTCCGTGTCGGCGAACTCGCCGGTCAGGATGCTGGTCGGGTGCAAGGTGCCGGCCTCGTACAAGGCCCACATTTCCTTGGCGTATTTGGTTTTCTTCAACTCCGGTGCAAACCGCCCGAAGTAGGACGCCATGTTGCCCACGTCGCGCTCCAGCATGCTGAATGCGTGGTTGTTGCCCGCCGCATCCACCGCCTGCGGCAGGTCGATGATCACCGGGCCGGTTGGCGTCAGCAGCACGTTGAACTCGGACAGGTCGCCGTGCACCAGGCCAGTACACAGCATCAGCACGATCTGGGAAATCAGAAACGCGTGATACTCGCGGGCCTGATCCGGCTCCAGCACCACATCGTTCAGACGCGGCGCGGCATCACCGTACTCGTCGGCCACCAGCTCCATGAGCAGCACGCCTTCAAGGAAGTCATACGGCTTGGGCACCCGCACACCGGCATTGGCCAGGCGGAACAACGCCGCCACTTCGGCGTTCTGCCAGGCGTCCTCGGTTTCCTTGCGGCCAAACTTCGAGCCCTTGGCCATCGCCCGGGCCTGACGGCTGTTGCGCACCTTGCGGCCTTCCTGATACTCGGCCGCCTGACGAAAACTGCGTTTGTTCGCCTCCTTGTAGACCTTCGCGCAACGTAACTGGTTACCGCAGCGCACCACATAAACAGCTGCTTCTTTACCACTCATGAGTGGGCGCAGCACCTCGTCGACCAGACCGTCCTCGATCAGGGGTTCAATGCGTTTTGGAGTCTTCATCAGCTTTTATTGTGGGTCCTTTATTACCAAACACGCGAAAGTCATTCGTTATACGGCAATCCACTCACCGGGGGGAGGGGTTGCCGACTTATGATCATTGCAGAAGCACACAATGTGCCGATTTCATCGGATAAAACCGACGACCGCCACGGATCGTTCCAGATCATAGCCGAGCCTGCGTCACTTGTTGTGCAAGGGCATAGAGGGCAATTGCGACAGAAGCTGACTCCACAGTTCGTACCTTCCGTAGGATTTTTCCCAACAGGCCTCAATTTCCTCCGACAACAGCCGAAGTCCTTAGTGACAAAGTGATTTGTCCGACAATCGCTGCCACAACAAAAGCGATGCCGCACTCAAGGACCCGGGTTGACCAAGAACGTTTACGGCTGCCAATAAACCGCGAGTCATCTGCACTGCGTGGGCCTACAAGAAAATCTGGAGCGCGGATGAACATCAAACAGAAGTTGACCTGGGCGTTTGCAATCATCGCCTGCCTGCCCGTGGTGCTGGTCGCCACCCTCGTTGTGCTGAACCTGCGCAGTGATGCCAGGGACGAATTCATCGACGGCAGTGCCCGCGAGATTCGTCAGGTCAGCAATGCCATGCAATTGTTCTTTGACGGCATCAGCCAGAACGTCGATTACCTGGCCAGGCAGCCGTTGATCCGAAACTCCGACGACAGCCTCAAGACCTACATGGCCGCCAACGCCGAGAGCATCCCTCAGGGTGAGGCGGACAAAAAAGTCTTCACTCTGCTCCAGGACCTTGGCAACAGCCACCCGGCCTACGCCTATGCGATCCTCGGCACGGCGGCGGGCGGTTACGTGTCGTGGCCGGATGATCCGAAGCTGAGCAACTACGATCCGCGCCAGCGCCCCTGGTACAAGGCCGCCCAGGCCAAACCGGGCAAGCCGTTCCGCACCGAGGCCTACTACTGGGCCCAGGATGACGCGACCTACGTCAGCACCGTGCGCACCATCGACAACAAGCTGGGCACCAACGGTGGCGTGGTCAGCATCGACGTGACGCTCAAGCAGCTCACCGAAATCGTCAAACAGATCAAGCTCGGTGAAACCGGCTACCTGATGCTGCTGGAAAACACCGGCACGGTCCTGGTGGATCCGAAACAACCGGAACACAACTTCAAACCGCTGAACAGCCTGGGCGACGGCTACGCGCAACTGGCCAAGGCCGGCAAGGGCCTGGTGGAAGTGGAGTTGAACGGCGAGCGCTACATGGCCAACGTCTGGCCGTCGGAGCAACTGGGCTGGACCTTCATCGGCCTGATCAAACAGAACGATGTGATGAGTTCCGCGACCCAGTTGACCTGGTTGATCGCCATCATCGCCGCCGTTCTGGCCGTCGTCTTCGCCATCGTCGGCGCCAGTTTTGCCAGCCTCATCGTGCGTCCGATCCGCAGCGTGGCCAGCGGCCTGGAAGGCATCGCCCAAGGCGAAGGCGACCTGACCCAGAACCTGCAAATCCGTGGCAACGACGAAACAGCGCAGCTGGCCAACTGGTTCAACCAGTTCCTGACCGCGATTCGCAACCTGATCCAGAACATCGGCGGTGCGGCGGGCAAGATCCTCGCCACGTCCAAGAGCTCGACCCAGGTTTCCAGCGACATGGCCGAAGCCGCCGGACGCCAGCGTGAAGCGGTGGACATGGTCTCCACGGCGTTCCACGAAATGGTCGCCACCGCCAACGAAGTCGCGCGCTCTTGCAGTCAGGCTGCGGAGTCTGCCGACAGTGGCCAGCGCCAGGCGCGCGAAGGTCAGCAGCAGATCGATGCGGCGGTGAACAGCGTGGATCGCCTGAGCCAGGAAATCGAACAGTCGGCCCAGTCGATGCAACAGCTCGAACGCGACAGTAACGACATTCAGTCGATCCTCGGGACCATCCGTTCGATCGCTGAACAGACCAACCTGCTGGCATTGAACGCCGCTATCGAAGCGGCCCGGGCCGGTGAACAGGGTCGCGGTTTTGCCGTGGTGGCCGATGAAGTTCGAGCCCTGGCCAAACGCACGGCCGACTCCACGGCGGAAATCGACGGACTGCTGGGCAACCTGGCCAAACGCACCAGCCAGGTGACCCAACAGATGCACGCCAGTCTGGAGGTGTCCCAGCAATCGGTGACGCGCATCGGTGAGGCGCGCAACAGCTTCGGGCAGATCCGCGAGTCGGTGGACGTGATCCGCGACATGAATACCCAGATCGCCACGGCGGCGGAACAACAGCATCAAGTGGCCGAAGACATCAATCGGCACATCAGCCAGATCCATGGCGATGCGCAGTTGGTGGCGGAACTGGCCAACTCGGCGCGCCTGGATTCCCAGAGCCTGGCCGGGTTGTCGAATGAGCTGGACGGGTTGGTGCGCCGGTTTCGGACCTGATTTGCAAACTCACCACTAAACCCTGTGGGAGCGAGCTTGCTCGCGATGAGGATGGTTAATCCAACATAGATGTTGGCTGACACTCCGCCATCGCGAGCAAGCTCGCTCCCACAGTTGTTTTTACTCAGCGTTCGATGATCGCAGTCACACCCTGCCCGCCCGCCGCGCAAATCGAAATCAGTCCCCGCCCCTTACCCGCCGCATCCAGCAACTTCGCCAGGTTGGCGACGATGCGCCCGCCAGTAGCGGCAAACGGATGCCCCGCCGCCAGTGAACTGCCCTTGACGTTGAGCTTGCTGCGATCAATCGAGCCCAACGCCGTCTCGAGGCCGAGACGGGTTTTGCAATATTCCGGATCTTCCCAGGCCTTCAACGTGCACAGCACTTGCGCGGCGAAGGCTTCATGGATTTCGTAGTAGTCGAAGTCCTGCAAGGTCAGGCCATTGCGTGCCAGCAAACGCGGCACGGCGTAGACCGGTGCCATCAACAACCCTTCCGCGCCGTTGACGAAATCCACCGCCGCCGCCTCGCCGTCGCGCCAGTAGGCAAGAATCGGTAACCCGCGAGCCTTGGCCCATTCTTCGCTACCCAGCAGCACCAGTGACGCACCATCGGTCAGTGGCGTGGAGTTGCCTGCGGTCAGGGTGCCCTTGGCGCTTTTCTCGTAGGCCGGTTTGAGCGCGGCGAGCTTTTCCAGAGTCGAATCCGGACGCAAGTTATTGTCGCGGATGAGCCCCAGGAACGGAGTCATCAGGTCGTTGTGCCAGCCTTCGGCGTAGGACGCGGCCAATTTCTGATGACTCTCGAGCGCCAATTGATCCTGGGCTTCGCGAGGGATGTTCCAGGTCTGGGCCATCAACTCGCAATGCTGCCCCATGGACAGCCCGGTACGCGGCTCGCCGTTGCGCGGGAATTCGGGGATCAGATGTTTGGGACGCAATTGCAGGAAGGTTTTCAGTTTGTCGCCGGTGGTTTTCGAGCGATTGGCTTGCAGGAGGATTTTGCGCAGGCCCTCGCTGACGCTGATCGGCGCATCCGAAGTGGTATCCACGCCACCGGCAATGCCGCAGTCGATTTGGCCCAGGGCGATCTTGTTCGCCACCAGCAACGCCGCTTCCAGCCCTGTGCCGCAAGCCTGCTGGATGTCATAGGCCGGGGTGGCAGGCGACAGTCGCGAACCGAGTACGCACTCGCGTGTGAGGTTCATGTCCCGCGACAACTTGAGCACGGCCCCGGCGACCACTTCGCCGATGCGCTGGCCATGCAGGTTGTAGCGTTCGATCAGGCCTTCGAGGGCGGCAGTGAGCATCACCTGGTTACTGGCCGTGGCGTAGGGGCCGTTGGAGCGGGCGAAAGGAATCCGGTTACCGCCAATGATCGCGACGCGGCGCAGTTGGGTCATAAGAGCTCCTTCCAAAATTCAAATGTGAGCAAGGTCCCCCGTGGGAGCGAGCTTGCTCCGGGCGGCGTTCCGACGATAGCGGCCTGTCAGCTACATTGATGTCGACTGACTTATCGCCATCGCGAGCAGGCTCGCTCCTACACCAGCGTAGGCCTTATCTCGTGGATCGAACGACTGATCGCCATTCATGGTCCACACTTTGAGTCCCAGCTTTCGGAGCACGTTCCATGTCTGACCGCTATATCGACTTCGCCAACTCGTCCATCGGCCATCGCCTGGTCGGCGCCCTGGGGCTGCCGGTGCCGACCCGACTGGAGCGCTGGCAAGCAGGTCGACTGCGACCTGTAGAAGGTGCGTTGCTGCTCGGCGGCGGGCCGTTGGCGGAGCAAGTCAGTGCCTTCGCCAACCGCCTGACCGACGCGATCTACAGCTACGGCACCGAGCCTTCGATGGCCACAGCGTGGATTCCCGGCCACGGACCGAAACTCAAGGCCGTGGTGTTCGACGCCAGTGACCTGCTGCACACCGATCAGCTCAAGCAACTGCGCGAGTTTTTCCAGCCACTGATGAAGAACCTCGAACACTGCGCACACCTGGTGATTCTCGGACGCGATCCGCAAACACAGCGCGACCCGTTCGCCGCCAGCGCGCAGCGTGCCCTGGAAGGTTTCAGCCGTTCATTGGCAAAGGAGTTGCGCAGCGGTGGCACCCTGCAGTTGATCTATGTCGGCGAAGGTGCCGAGGCGCAACTGGAAGGCCCGCTGCGGTTTTTCCTCTCGCCCAAAAGCGCCTTCGTGTCCGGACAAGTCATTCGCCTGAATCCGTGCTCGACGCCCGTCAGCGACTGGACACGCCCGCTCGCCGGGCGCAAGGCACTGGTGACCGGCGCGGCGCGAGGCATTGGTGCGGCCATCGCCGAGACCTTGGCCCGCGATGGTGCCGACGTCATCCTGCTCGACGTGCCACCGGCCAAAACCGATCTCGAAGCCCTCGCCGCACGCCTCGGCGGGCGCGGCATCACCCTCGACATCTGCGCCGAAGACGCCGCCACGCAGTTGATCGAACAGTTGCCCGACGGCCTCGACATCGTGGTGCACAACGCTGGCATCACCCGGGATAAAACCCTGGCCAACATGACCCCGGAATTCTGGGACGCGGTACTGGCGGTCAACCTCAACGCGCCGCAAGTGCTGACCAAAGCCCTGCTCGACAGCGGCGCCCTGCACGACAACGGCCGGGTGATTTTGCTGGCATCCATCAGCGGCATCGCCGGCAATCGCGGGCAAACCAATTACGCGGCGAGCAAGGCCGGGCTCATTGGCCTGGCGCAAGCCTGGGCGCCGCTGCTCACCGAGCGCGGCATCAGCATCAACGCCGTGGCGCCGGGGTTCATCGAAACGCAGATGACCGCGCACATTCCCTTCGGCCTGCGCGAAGCCGGACGACGCATGAGCTCGCTTGGCCAGGGCGGCTCGCCACAAGACGTCGCCGAGGCCGTGGCCTGGCTCGCGCAACCGGGCACCGGCGCGTTCACCGGACAAGCGTTGCGCGTTTGCGGGCAAAGCGTTCTGGGGGCTTAAGGATGATCACCGACTGGAGCACACTCAACCGCGAACCTGGCCTGCCGGGGTTGTACGCACGAGCGGCGACACGGCGGAAAATCACTGGCACCCGCCTGCCCGATTCGGGTTTTCGATGCTGGGTCGATGTCGATCCCACGCGCCTGGTGGCCTATCGCAAGGTCTGCGGTTTCGCCGACAACGGCCTGCTGCCGCCGACCTATCCGCATATCCTCGGCTTTGCCTTGCAGATGCAATTGCTCACAGCCAGGGACTTCCCGTTCCCGCTGCTGGGACTGATTCACCTGAGCAATCGCATTCGTGTGCTGCGCCCCATGGGCGGGGTGAGTCGGGTGTGCGTCAGCGTGCAGGTGCATAACCTGCAACCCCACGCCAAAGGCGCGACGTTCGATTTGCTGACCACCCTCGACGATCAGTTGGGACCGTTATGGGAAGAGCAAAGCCGGATGCTCTGTCGCGGCGTCAAACTCGAGGGCGAACCGCTCGAAGAGCATCTGACAAGCAGCCTGGCCCTGACCGAAGTCGAGCACTGGAAAGCGTCCTCGGACATCGGCCGGCAATACGCCAAGGTGTCCGGCGACTACAACCCGATCCACCTGAGCACGGCCAGCGCCCGACTCTTCAGTTTCCCGACCGCCATCGCCCATGGCTTGTGGAACAAGGCGCGCACGCTGGCTGCGCTGGTCGGGCAGCTACCTGCAGCGAATGTCGAGATCGCGGTGCAGTTCAGGAAGCCGGTACGGTTGCCCAGTGAGGTGACGTTGCTGGCCAGTGCGCCGGGACCGAGCGGGGAACTGCAGTTGGTGGGCGCCGGGGATCTGGAGCATATGGTCGGGCACTGGCGGCCGATTGCCTGATCCTGACAAGGCCGATGTCTGTGGCGAGGGAGCTCGCTCCCTCGCCACAAAAGCTCCACGGTCAGTCTTGCGGATCGAGATTATCCAAGGCCCGATTTACCGCCAGCTCACCCAGCATGATCACCTGCGCAATCCCCAGCAGAGTGTTGCGCTGCGAGCCCTCCAGAAACCCCGCAAAATCACTCGCCATCACACTCGCCGACGCCAGCGATTCACAGGCGTGGGCCAGCAGGGTCTCGGTATCGATGTCCGGGGCGATGACGAACATCGTGCTGGGCTTGTGGGTGACAGGTTGCCTGGGTGGATTGAGGTAGTGATCGAGGGCGCGGCTGGCAGCTTCGTGGAGTTTGTTTGAGTGGGGGGATTGATAGGGGGAAACGTCGTCGGTTTCGGGGGGATTTGGGGTGGGTTTGATCATGGTGAAGCTCCATTCTTGAGTTTGGAGTTCGCCATCACTGCGACCAAGCAGAAGGGTGGCGAACCGTACGCAGGTTGGTCGACCAGGGAATGGAAACCCGGCAGGGCCTAGGCCCTCCCACGCACAGCTCGCCATTAGGCAAGCACAAAAATGCCGCTCGCGCGGCACTGTGCGCCATTCTAAACCCGGGCGACCAAACCCGATCACTGATTTTGCAGCGACAGACAAAGGCTAGAGATCGCACTTCCGACGGACAACCTGAAAAACGTGTCGGAGGTTTCCTCGGGATTTGATGAAAATTACACAGGATTGGTCGGCTGACAGGCCGCCATCGCGAGCAAGCTCGCTCCCACAGTTGGGCCGGGTACATCTGAAAGATATTGGTCGGCTGTCAGGTCGCCTTCGCGGGCAAGCCCGCTCCCACAGGTACTCAGTACATCCGAAAGATTTCGATCGGCTGGCAGGCCGCCATCGCGAGCAAGCTCGCTCCCACAGAAGAGCAAAAGCAAGCCGGAGTACACCCACGCTCTTCACCACTCATCAGGCCGAGCGTTA
>NZ_AKJL01000098.1 GCF_000282355.1 Pseudomonas sp. GM49 | reverse complement strand
GCGGCGGCGCGCCGGTGGTGTTCGAGCCGCACCCGACTTACGAAAACCTGTTCGGTCGCATCGAATACAGCACCGACCAGGGCGCGCTGTACACCACCTATCGGCAACTGCGACCGGGTGCCTTGCACCGGGCCAACGGCGGTTTCCTGATCCTTGAAGCGGACAAAATGCTCAGCGAGCCTTTCGTGTGGGATGCGCTGAAACGCGCCCTGCAATCGCGCAAGCTGAAAATGGAATCGCCGCTCGGTGAACTGGGCCGCCTGGCCACCGTGACCCTGACGCCGCAGCACATTCCATTGCAGGTCAAAGTCGTCATCATCGGTGCCCGTCAGCTGTATTACACGCTGCAAGACCTCGATCCGGACTTCCAGGAGATGTTCCGCGTCCTGGTGGATTTCGACGAAGACATCCCGATGGTCGACGAGAGTCTGGAGCAGTTCGCCCAGTTGCTCAAAACCCGTACTTCCGAAGAAGGCATGGCGCCGCTGACCGCTGATGCGGTGGCGCGCCTGGCGACTTACAGCGCGCGTCTGGCCGAGCACCAGGGGCGCTTGTCGGCGCGTATCGGTGATTTGTTCCAACTGGTCAGCGAGGCGGACTTCATCCGCCATCTGGCCGGCGATGAAATGACCGATGCCGGGCACATCGAACGGGCACTCAAGGCCAAGGCCACGCGGACCGGGCGGGTTTCGGCGCGGATTCTCGACGACATGCTGGCCGGGATCATCCTGATCGACACTGCTGGCGCGGCGGTCGGCAAGTGCAACGGCTTGACCGTGCTGGAAGTCGGCGACTCGGCCTTTGGTATTCCGGCGCGGATTTCCGCCACGGTGTACCCGGGCGGCAGCGGCATTGTCGACATCGAGCGCGAGGTCAACCTCGGCCAGCCGATTCACTCCAAAGGCGTGATGATCCTCACCGGGTATCTGGGCAGCCGTTATGCCCAGGAATTTCCGCTGGCGATTTCCGCAAGCATTGCCCTGGAGCAATCCTACGGTTATGTCGATGGTGACAGTGCTTCCCTGGGCGAGGCCTGCACCCTGATCTCGGCCTTGTCGAAAACCCCGCTCAAACAGTGCTTTGCCATCACCGGTTCGATCAACCAGTTCGGCGAAGTGCAGGCGGTGGGCGGAGTCAACGAGAAGATCGAGGGCTTCTTCCGTCTGTGCGAAGCCCGCGGGTTGACCGGCGAGCAGGGGGCAATCATTCCTCACGCCAACGTCGCCACGCTGATGCTCGACGAGAAGGTGCTGGCGGCGGTGCGTGCGGGGCAGTTCCATGTCTACGCGGTCCGTCAGGCCGACGAAGCCTTGAGTTTGCTGGTCGGCGAGCCGGCCGGCGAGCCGGACGAGAATGGCGAATTCCCTGAAGGCAGCGTGAACGCACGGGTAGTGGAGCGCCTGCGGGTTATCGCGGAAATGATCAGTGAAGATGATCTGAAGGAAGCCGAGAAGGAATTGGCGCAAGAGGCGTTGGCAGAAACCAAACCGGCTTGATACCTATTTGATTTGAAGCCAGGCAACTCCATTGTGGGAGCGGGCTTGCTCGCGAAAGCGTACTGTCAGTCAGCATTAATGTTGAATGATGTACCGCTTTCGTCGGAACGCCGCCCGGAGCAAGCCCGCTCCCACATTTTGTCTATGGAATACCCCAAAAACGCCGTCAAAATGACGTCAATATTCACACGGTGACCGCTCGGCACCTTCTGGTCTCGCCTGGCTTCCAGGCCAGACTTTTCTTCTATTCTCAGCTCAGGGATATCGACAGTAATCACAGGATCGAAACAGCCTTCACATGGGGGCTGAATACCGGATCTACCGAGGGTCGCCGCCATGTCGCGCAACCTCTGCCTTACCCGTCAATGCCTGGGCCTTGTGACCCGTATCGAGTGTGCCATCCGTCCATTGGCGGGAGATACGGGCATGTGGACTCTGCTGTTCGCCGCCGGAATGGCCGGTGAACAACCTTCGGCCATCAAGGCCCAAGGCCCGTTTCACGGTCCATTCGTCGCTGAATCAATCCTCGATACCATCGTTGAAAGCCTGACCTTGCACGGCTACGAGTTGGCCGACGATCCGCAAATCTGGTGTCTGCACCTGCAAGCCCAACTGCGGGAAATCAACGGTGGTCGCTGCCGAAACGTGGGCGGCTTCGAGTTTCACCCCGAGCACTGAGTCGCACTATTGATCAAGGCGCGTCATGTCGGCCTTGTCGAGTTTGACCTCGAAACCATATTGCACCGTGGCGAGGTCAGTGCGCCGATAGGTTTCCAGGCGCGTAGGCTGCCCGTAGAAGTAATGCACGGCAAACTGTGCCGGCCCTTGTGCGCTCGCGCCATGGCTGACTGATAGAATTTCCTTCAAGTAATTGCCAGTGTCGTCCTTGGCGAAAAAGCGCCAGTCCTGGGCGGGAAATTCCTTCAGATCAACCACCAGAGCATTGGTTTTTAGCTCAAGGCCTTTGGGCAGTTGGCGGGCATCGACGGTTTTTTGCTCGACTGTGGCCAGGAACAGCGGTATCGATCCCACCGCATAGGCCGGTGTTTCCGGAAACAGATTCAGATCGTAGGTAATGGTGCCGCGCAGGGGATCGATCTGGTACGCCTGGGGCGGCAACTCGATCGGCTCGTCGCGTTTGCCGCTCGCGTCTTCGGTAAAGAAGCTCACCGGACTTTCTCCGGGGTTGAACGATGTGCCGAGCAGTTCATCGTTGAAGCTGCGCAGATGAGTGAATTCGATTCGCGCCGCGCTGGGGTCATCGACCGATTGATTGATGCTGACGTTCTTTTTCAGTTGATCCTCACTCAGCGTTGCCCCTTTCAGCCAGTCCACCGCCTGGTCGTCATAGACCACCACGGGCAGGTTCAGGGGCTGGATGGACTTGTCCGTGGTGATGGCATCGAAGCGCCGGATCGGCAGGTCGAGGTCCTTGCGGGTGACCGTGACGGCGGAAAAGTCCAGCATGCTGACTTCGAGCGTTTCGATCGTCCCGTTGAAGTACACCTTCGAATAATGTCGAGCCTGCTGTTTCTCAAAGTTGCGTTGTTCTTCGTCGAGCTGTTTTTCCAGGGTCTCGCTCCAGCTCTTTTGCTGCTGCATCTTGGCCAGCTGCTGCTGATAGAAGGCAATTTGTACCGCGGTTTCGTTGATTGAGCCGGCGCGCGAGATGAATTGCCCGGTGCTGTCCCTGGCCTGGACGATCAGCGGGTTCAGCGGCGTTTCACTGACTTCGGGGGCCAGCGGCGCGCTGTTGTTGTATTCGATTTCCGCGTAGTTGTTCGTCAATGTGAGCAGGGTGACGCTCAGGTTGTCATTGGTGCGAGTCTGGCCTACGTCCTTTTTCGTCAGGTCGAAGCTGTAGAGGCGGCGTGGCGCGATGACTTCGACTTTGCCTTGCAGGCTCACCGGTTGCGGTTGCTGCTTTCTGTCGATGTCGAGGCCTTCGATGAAGGGATAGGCCACGGTCAGGTCATCGGGGTTGGTCAGGTTGGAACTCGAAGGACTCAGCTGGATGCCGGGGTCGGTTTCCGACCATTCCGGCTGGAACGCAATCACTCGTTTGTTGCTCAGGGTGACCGACTGCCATTCCAGGCCATGGGGAAACAAAAACGCGGCAGGAACGCTGAACGTGAAGGGAAACACCGGTTGCAGATCGATCAGGTAGTCGGAGCTGGAGTCCTTCTGCAGCACGAACAACCCGTTGATGTAGGTGTCGACCAGGGCCTGCGGGCTCGGGTAGTGCTTGAGCATGGCGAGGGCGTCTTCGCCGTATTCGGTTTCAACCGGTTTGCTGTCGAGCTTGAGTTGTGCGCGTTCGAGCAGCAGCAGTGAGCCGCCCAGCTCCGACACGGCATCCTTGAGTTTCGGATCCTGGATGGCGTCCAGTGACTTTTCGAACTGCGCGGTTTTTTCTTCGAGGCTGACCTGACGTTTTTCATCGCTGGGTGAGCAGCCGCTTAGCAGCAGCGCCAGGCAAATTCCGGCACTCGTCAAAGTCAATCGCACATCCATTTCCAGTCTTCCTGTCCGGCATCACTGAGCAGTCAATGATTTGGACACTAGCAGAAAAACTTTGATACACCGGCGCAGGTGGCGGATTTTTCGACGGTTTCTGACTGCTTCTGGGTATAGACCGGCGGCTGGTATACTCGCGGCCATTTTTAAGTCTGCATGTGAGATTCAATGGAACGCTTTATCGAAAATACAATGTACGCCTCGCGCTGGCTGCTGGCGCCGATCTATTTCGGTCTGTCCCTCGGGTTGCTGGCGCTGGCACTGAAATTCTTCCAGGAAGTCTTCCACGTCATCCCGAACGTGTTTTCGATGGCCGAATCGGACTTGATCCTGGTGCTGTTGTCGCTGATCGACATGGCCCTGGTGGGCGGTTTGCTGGTGATGGTGATGATTTCCGGCTACGAGAACTTCGTCTCGCAACTGGACATCGACGACAGTAAGGAAAAGCTCAATTGGCTGGGCACCATGGACTCTTCGTCGCTGAAGATGAAGGTGGCTGCGTCGATCGTGGCGATCTCGTCCATTCACCTGCTGCGCATCTTCATGGACGCCAAGAACGTCGATCCCGAGCATCTGCAGTGGTACGTGATCATCCACATGACTTTCGTGGTGTCGGCATTCGCCATGGGTTACCTGGATAAAGTCACCAAGCACTGATTTCAACTTCCATTGTGGGAGCGTGGCTTGCCCGCGATGGCATCACCTCGGTCTAACGATGAACCGCAGTGGTGCCATCGCGGGCAAGCCACGCTCCCACAGGGTTGCAAAACAGACGGGCGGCGTCGTTTGTGGCTTGTGCTTTGATGCGTCGAGGCCTATCCCTGTAACTATGTTGGCTCGCCACTGCGTGAGGTGCGTTCATGACCCTGCAAGAGTTGAATGCGTATGCCGTCGCCGGGAAGGTCGATGAGCTGAACCTGATCTCCATGGAGGGGGGCATCTACCTGCTGGAAGCAAGGATGCATGGCGCGGCGTACCCCCTGAGCGATACGCACGGCCATATGGTGAGCCTGCGTTCGGTGGAGCACGCCCGTGATGTGCTGCGCTCCTTTCCCAAGTTGCATTTCAACCTTGTGCACACGGTCGTGCATGACGAAATGTGCGGGCTGGTTGCCGATGTGGAGGAAAACCTGAAGGTGCCGATCGCCTGACGCCCCTCATCAATGGCATGACATCTGTGCTAGTCTGCTGGCCCTTTTGGTTCCGGGCGCTCCGGGACGCGCTGTGCACGCATGGCAAGTTCCCGAGCCGTCCGCACAGCGGAGCAGTGTCATGTCCGAAGTAAATCTGTCCACCGACGAAACCCGCGTCAGCTACGGTATTGGCCGTCAGCTGGGCGATCAACTGCGCGACAACCCGCCACCAGGCGTAAGCCTGGACGCGATCCTGGCAGGTCTGACCGACGCGTTCGCCAGCAAGCCAAGCCGTGTGGGTCAGGAAGAAATGTCCGCCAGCTTCAAAGTCATCCGCGAAATCATGCAGGCCGAAGCTGCAGCCAAGGCTGAAGCGGCCGCTGGCGAAGGCCTGGCTTTCCTGGCTGAAAACGCCAAGCGTGAAGGCATCACCACTCTGGCTTCCGGCCTGCAGTTCGAAGTTCTGACCGCTGGCGAAGGCGTCAAGCCATCCCGTGAAGACACCGTGCGTACTCACTACCACGGCACTCTGATCGACGGCACTGTGTTCGACAGCTCCTACGAGCGCGGCCAGCCTGCGGAATTCCCGGTTGGCGGCGTGATTGCCGGCTGGACCGAAGCCCTGCAACTGATGAATGCCGGCAGCAAATGGCGCCTGTACGTGCCGAGCGAACTGGCTTACGGCGCTCAAGGCGTTGGCGGCATCCCGCCGCACAGCGTACTGGTGTTCGACGTCGAACTGCTCGACGTTCTGTAAGACCTGGCCCGATATAACGTCGGGCTAATGTGGGAGCGACGGTGCGGCGATCCGACTTGCTCGCGATGGCGGTGTGTCAGTCAATGTATCTGTGATGGAACATCCGCTATCGCGAGCAAGCTCGCTCCCACAGTTTTTTACGGTGATTCATATTTCGATCTTGTGGTGCAGTTCACTGTGCGGGCGCAATGCCCGGGCATAGCAGAACAGAAACAGATTGCGCACCAGTTCCTTGAGCACCACCGGCTCGCTGGAACTCAGGCTGCTGACGTCCAGGTCACCCTGATCCTGCAGTTCGTTCAAGGCTTCCTCTTCAAGCACGGCACAGACTTCCCCGGTTTCCCGATGCAGGATCCTGAGGTAAGGGTGTGGTCGGTCCAGCCAGGCATCGATCAAATAAGTCATGGTTCTCATCTCCACTGAGGGTTTTATGAGAATAATTCTTATTCATTAAATAGCAAGGGCCTATTGGCGGTTTGCACTTTTTTCCAGGTAAAGATTGCGTCAAGTCAAAACGACCGGCGTTTGGCTATTGCGAGGAGTTACTGGGCGAAGCGGGGAGGGGGAGGCACCATCCCACGCCGGGCGCGGGATGGAGGACAGCAGGGTCAGACTTTTCTGACGAACTCGGACTTGAGTTTCATCGGGCCAATGCCGTCGATCTTGCAATCGATGTCGTGATCGCCATCGCACAGACGGATGTTCTTGACCTTGGTGCCTACCTTGACCACCAAAGACGTGCCCTTGACCTTGAGGTCCTTGATCACGGTGATGGTATCGCCGTCCTGCAGGACATTGCCGACCGAATCCTTTTTCACTGCGTCATCGGACGCCGCTTCGGCTTCACTGCTGGCGGACCATTCGTGGGCGCACTCGGGGCAGATCAGCTGGGCGCCATCTTCATAGGTGTATTCGGAATTGCATTTTGGGCAGGGTGGCAGCGTGCTCACTAAGGCTCCTTGGATTCAGGATCGCTAAAAAGCGCACATTGTATAGGGTTTTAAGCGGGAGAGGGCGGAAGGTGCGATGTGTTACCTGTGGGAGCGAGCTTGCTCGCGATAGCGGTGTGTCAGTCAACACCAAAGTCGACTGTCAGATCGCAATCGCGAGCAGGCTCGCTCCCACAGAGTTTTGCAGTGTTTTCAGTGCGTACGCGCGACCGCGAACTCGCTCAGTTCAACCAGTGCATCGCGGTATTCGCTGGCAGGCAGCACCTCGAGGCACTTGATCGCGCGGGCCACATAATCGCGGGCCAGTTGCGCGGTGTACTCCAGCGAACCCGAGACTTCCACGGCTTCGCGGATGCTTTCCAGATCTTCGATTCCGCCTTTCTGGATCGCCTTGCGCACCAGGGCGGCCTGTTCCGGCGTACCTTCGCGCATGGTGTAGATCAGCGGCAGGGTCGGCTTGCCTTCGGCCAGATCGTCACCGACGTTCTTGCCCAGGGTTTCGGCGTCGCCTTTGTAGTCAAGGAGGTCGTCGACCAGTTGGAAGGCCACGCCCAGGTGGTCACCGAATGTACGCAGGGCTTCGGCCTGTTCCGGCGTGGCTTCGCACAGGGCCGCAGCACTATGGGTCGAGGCTTCGAAGAGCATCGCGGTCTTGCCGCGGATGACTTCCATGTAGGTTTCTTCGGTGGTGCTGGCGTCACGCACCTTCGACAGCTGCAACACTTCGCCTTCGGCGATGATGCGCGTGGCCTGCGAAAGGATCTTCATCACTGGCATGGAACCCAGTTCGACCATCATTTCGAAGGAGCGCGAATACAGGAAGTCACCGACCAGCACGCTTGGTGCGTTGCCCCACATGGCGTTGGCGGTCGAGCGGCCACGGCGCATGCCGGACATGTCGACCACGTCGTCATGGAGTAGGGTGGCGGTGTGCAGGAACTCGATGGTCGCAGCCAGCAGGCGCAGTTCGTCGCCTTCGCGACCCAGGGCCTTGCCACACAGCAGTACTAATAAAGGACGCAGGCGTTTGCCGCCGGCCGAGGTGATGTAATCACCGATTTTCGATACAAGCGGCACGCGCGAAGTCAACTGCTTCTTGATGATGTCGTCGACGGCGCTAAAATCGTCCGCCACCGCGCGGTAGAAAGCTTGGGGTTGCATCAGCGACAGTCCGCTCCAGAAGGGTTGCGCGGCATGCTAGGACCCACGTCCGGGCCTGTCAAGGCGCGATGGACGGCCCCTTGCAAGGCGCTCGTGCCTTGCGTACAATCGCGCACCCTGAACTTCCTGGGCAGCACCTGCCTTACGCAATTGCAAACGGGCCTCCAGCCCCATGCAGCCATGCCAGCCAATACCTCTTCTTATAAAGAGCTGGGTGAGCAGGATTATCGGAGAAATACCATGTCTTATGCAGTAATCGTTACTGGCGGCAAGCAGTACAAAGTCGCCCCAGGTGAATACCTGAAGATCGAAAAACTGGAAATCGCTACCGGCGAATCCGTTACCTTTGATCGCGTTCTGTTGGTTGCCAACGGTGACGACGTGAATATCGGCGCTCCAGTTGTTGCTGGCGCTACCGTTGTGGCTGAAGTGATCTCCCAAGGTCGTCACGATAAAGTCCGCATCATCAAGTTCCGTCGTCGTAAGCACCACATGAAGCGTATGGGCCACCGCCAGTGGTACACCGAGATCAAAATCACCGGTATTCAGGCTTAATTTCAGCCTAATTCCTCACTAGGAGAATTGAACTCATGGCACACAAAAAAGCTGGTGGTAGTACCCGTAACGGTCGCGACTCAGAAGCCAAACGCCTTGGCGTGAAGATGTATGGCGGCCAGGCTATCAAAGCAGGCAACATCATCGTGCGTCAGCGCGGCACCCAATTCCACGCTGGCTACGGCGTTGGCATGGGTAAAGATCACACCCTCTTCGCTAAAGTCGAAGGCGTGATCAAGTTCGAAGTAAAAGGCGCCTTCGGTCGTCGTTACGTGAGCGTAGTCGCGGCTTAATTGCGCGATCGCTGGAAAAGCCCTGTCTCGCGACGGGGCTTTTTCGTTTGTGGGGTGAGTCTCTTGCAAAGCTGTTTGCATGGGCTGTCGGCGTACGATGTAGGTGTCGTGGTTTGGGGTCGCTGCGCTCATTTTTGCAAGAGTCTTATGTCTTGATTGTTTTTCGGCTCGTCCGTATGGCGAGAGGCGTTTGTTATGAAGTTTGTTGATGAAGTATCGATTCGAGTAAAGGCTGGTGACGGCGGCAATGGCTGCATGAGTTTCCGTCGCGAAAAATTCATCGAAAACGGTGGTCCTAACGGCGGTGATGGTGGTGATGGCGGTTCCATCTACATGATGGCCGACGAAAACCTCAATACCCTGGTGGACTACCGTTACACCCGGCACTTCGATGCCGAGCGTGGCTCCAACGGCGGCAGCACCGACTGCACCGGTAAGAAGGGTGAGGATCTGATCCTGCGTGTGCCGGTTGGTACCACGGTGATCGACTCCGCCACTCAGGAAGTGATCGGCGACCTGACCAAGGCTGGTCAGAAACTGCTGGTTGCACACGGTGGCTGGCACGGACTGGGCAACACCCGTTTCAAATCCAGTACCAACCGTGCGCCACGCCAGACTACGCCAGGCAAGCCGGGCGAGCAGCGTGACCTGAAGCTGGAAATGAAAGTGCTCGCGGACGTCGGTCTGCTGGGCTTGCCGAACGCCGGTAAAAGCACCTTTATCCGTTCGGTGTCGGCCGCCAAGCCGAAAGTTGCCGACTATCCGTTCACCACGCTGGTACCGAACCTGGGTGTGGTTAGCGTTGATCGCTGGAAAAGCTTCGTGGTCGCGGATATTCCGGGCTTGATCGAAGGCGCTTCCGATGGCGCGGGTCTGGGTATTCGCTTCCTCAAGCACTTGTCGCGTACTCGCCTGCTGCTGCATCTCGTCGACATGGCGCCGCTGGATGAAACCAGTGCCCCGGACGCTGCAGAGGTCATCGTTAGTGAGCTGACCAAGTTCAGTCCGTCCCTGGCGGAGCGCGATCGCTGGCTGATCCTGAACAAGTGCGACCAGATCCTTGATGAGGAGCACGATGCCCGCGTCAAGGAAATCGTCGATCGCTTGGAGTGGACGGGTCCGGTTTACGTGATCTCGGCGATTGCCAAGCAGAACACTGAGCGCCTGTGCCACGACATCATGCGTTACCTGGAAGATCGTGCCGATCGCCTGGCCAACGACCCAGCCTACAAGGAAGAGTTGGCTGAGCTCGATCAGCGCATCGAAGACGAGGCCCGTGCCCAGTTGCAGGCGCTGGACGACCAGCGTGCCCTGCGTCGCAGTGGCGTGAAGTCGGTCCACGACATCGGCGACGATGATTGGGACGAAGAAGATGTGGATGATGAAGACGGTCCGGAAATCATTTACGTGCGTGACTGATTCGTTGCGATAAACTTAAGCGCCGCTCAATCGAGCGGCGTTTTGGTATCTGGAAATCGATTGTTGGTCACGAATAACCACGAATAACGTCACGGGCAGTGCCAGGTCGCGCTGCCCTCAAGCTAAGGTTGAAGATGATGCGGAGCAAGGTGACAGGTGCGCAGCGTTGGGTCGTGAAGATCGGCAGCGCTTTGCTGACGGCGGACGGCAAAGGCCTGGATCGCGCGGCAATGGGTGTCTGGGTTGAGCAGATGGTGGCCTTGCATGAGGCGGGTGTCGAGCTGGTGCTGGTGTCCTCCGGGGCAGTAGCGGCCGGCATGAGCCGTTTGGGCTGGACCTCGCGACCCAGTGCTATGCACGAGCTTCAGGCCGCTGCTGCAATCGGCCAGATGGGGCTGGTGCAGGCCTGGGAGTCGAGCTTTGCCGAGCATGGCCGGCATACCGCACAGATTCTCCTGACCCATGACGACCTGTCCGACCGCAAGCGCTACCTGAATGCCCGCAGTACCCTGCGCGCACTGGTCGAGCTCAAGGTCATTCCGGTGATCAACGAGAACGACACCGTGGTCACCGACGAAATCCGTTTTGGCGACAACGACACCCTGGCGGCGCTGGTGGCGAACCTGGTCGAGGCGGACTTGCTGGTGATCCTCACGGATCGCGATGGCATGTTCGACGCCGATCCGCGCAACAATCCGGATGCCCAGCTGATTTACGAGGCGCGTGCCGATGATCCGGCGCTCGACGCGGTGGCGGGCGGTACGGGCGGAGCGCTGGGGCGTGGTGGCATGCAGACCAAGCTGCGTGCTGCGCGTCTGGCGGCTCGTTCTGGAGCTCATACCATCATCGTTGGTGGGCGTCTTGAGCGTGTGCTGGATCGCCTCAAGGCGGGCGAGCGCATCGGCACCTTGCTGTCGCCGGAGCGCGGCATGCTGGCGGCACGCAAGCAGTGGCTGGCCGGTCATCTGCAAACCCGTGGCACCCTGGTGCTGGATGCGGGGGCGGTGACGGCGTTGTCCGAGGGTAACAAGAGCTTGCTGCCGGTTGGGGTGAAGCTGGTGCAGGGTAGCTTCCGTCGCGGTGAGATGGTGGTGTGCGTGGCGCCGGACGGTCGTGAGATTGCCCGGGGCCTGGCCAACTACAGTGCGCTGGAAGCACAAAAAATCATCGGTCAGTCGTCTGAGGCGATTGTCGGTCTGCTGGGTTACATGGCGGAGCCGGAACTGGTTCACCGCGATAACCTGATTCTGGTTTGAAGGAATACCTGGATGTGCATGGCAAAAGGATTGTTGGGGCTGCTGTTGGCGCTGCCGCTGCTGGCTTCGGCCGAGGAGATTGGTCAGGTCTCGACGGTGTTCAAGTTCGTCGGGCCAAATGACCGGATCGTGGTCGAGGCTTTTGATGACCCCAAAGTCGAAGGTGTGACCTGCTATCTCTCGCGCGCCAAGACGGGTGGCGTGAAAGGTGGTCTTGGATTGGCTGAAGATCGTGCCGAGGCGTCCATCGCTTGCCGGCAGGTCGGGCCTATCAGCTTCAAGGGCGAGCTCAAGGATGGCGACGAGGTGTTCAAGGAGCGCACATCGCTGGTGTTCAAGACCATGCAGGTGGTGCGCTTCCTCGACAAGAAGCGCAATACGCTGGTGTATCTGGTGTACAGCGATCGCTTGATCGAGGGCAGCCCGCAGAATGCGGTGACGGCGATTCCGATTTTGCCGTGGGCACACGCCCAATAATTTGACGCAAAACAAACTGTGGGAGCGGGCTTGCTCGCGAATGCGGATATCCAGCCAGCACAAGTGCTGAATGTTAATCCGTCATCGCGAACAAGCTCGCTCCCACAGTTTTTTATGTGCCCATCAAATCGCAGGCAATAAAAAACCGACCCTGAGGTCGGCTTTTTAATGAACGAGTCGCTTAGGCAGCAGCGGCAACGTTCAGGGCCTTGACGTGGCCATTCAGGCGGCTCTTATGACGAGCGGCCTTGTTCTTGTGGATGATGCCTTTATCGGCCATACGGTCGATAACTGGCACAGCCAGAACGTAAGCGGCTTGAGCTTTGGCAGCGTCTTTTGCGTCGATGGCTTTAACTACATTCTTGATGTAGGTACGAACCATGGAACGCAGGCTGGCGTTGTGGCTGCGACGCTTCTCAGCCTGTTTTGCACGTTTTTTGGCGGAAGGTGAGTTGGCCACCGTCGAGCTCCTCGAAAGACTTTTTAGGAAATAGCAAACAAAATAGGCCGCGAATCATGCCGATGAGTTGAAGTCTTGTCAAGGGCGCTTGAAACGTTCCGCTAAGTGGTAGGCGTGGTGCGACGGGATATTTCTTTCCGGCGTGTGACCTGTAAACTCGCGAGCTTTGGCTCTGTGCTGTTGCGGCGCGGAGTATCGCACAAGTAGGCGCGTAGTTCGCCTGCTGTTTATCGACAGGCACAAACTCTTTCCATGAATCTGCTCAAATCGTTGGCCGCCGTCAGCTCTATCACAATGCTTTCCCGGATTCTGGGGTTTGTTCGTGACACCCTCATTGCGCGCGCATTTGGCGCGGGAATGGCGACCGACGCCTTCTTTATCGCCTTCAAATTGCCCAATCTGCTGCGGCGGATCTTTGCCGAGGGGGCGTTTTCCCAGGCGTTCGTGCCGATTCTTGCCGAATATAAAAGCCAGAAGGGTGAAGAGGCGACCCGAACCTTCATTGCCTACGTTTCGGGCCTGCTGACGCTGGTGCTGGCGCTGGTCACGGTGTTGGGCATGATCGCCGCGCCGTGGGTCATCTGGGTGACAGCACCGGGTTTTACCAATACCCCGGAAAAGTTCGAACTGACATCAAGCCTTTTGCGGGTGACCTTTCCCTACATCCTGCTGATTTCCCTGTCGTCGTTGGCCGGCGCGATCCTCAACACCTGGAACCGCTTTTCGGTGCCAGCCTTTGTGCCGACCTTGCTCAACGTCAGCATGATCATCTTTTCGGTGTTTTTGACGCCGTACTTCGACCCGCCGGTGATGGCGCTCGGCTGGGCGGTTCTGGCGGGCGGCCTGGCGCAATTGCTCTATCAGCTGCCGCACCTGAAAAAGATCGGCATGCTGGTGCTGCCGCGCCTGAATCTGCGCGACACTGGCGTCTGGCGCGTCATGAAGCAAATGCTGCCGGCCATTCTCGGGGTATCGGTGAGTCAGATTTCGCTGATCATCAACACTATTTTTGCCTCGTTCCTGGTCGCCGGTTCAGTATCCTGGATGTATTACGCCGATCGTTTGATGGAGCTGCCATCCGGCGTGCTGGGCGTGGCGCTGGGGACGATTCTGCTGCCGACCCTGGCCAAGACCTATGCCAACAAGGATCGTCACGAGTATTCGCGTATCCTCGACTGGGGCCTGCGCCTGTGCTTCGTCTTGGTGCTGCCTTGCTCCCTGGCATTGGGGATTCTGGCGGAGCCGCTGACGGTTTCACTGTTCCAGTACGGGCAGTTCAATGCGTTTGATGCATCGATGACCCAGCGTGCCCTGATCGCTTATTCGGTCGGTTTGCTCGGAATTATTGTGATCAAGGTGCTGGCCCCTGGCTTTTATGCGCAACAAAACATCCGTACACCGGTAAAAATTGCGATTTTCACCCTGGTGGTCACCCAGCTGTTCAACTTGATGCTGATCGGGCCGCTGGCTCACGCGGGCCTGGCCCTGGCGATCAGTGCCGGCGCCTGCCTCAATGCCGGGTTGTTGTTCTATCAGCTGCGCAGGCAGCAGATGTACCAGCCGCAACCGGGCTGGGCAAAGTTCGGTTTCAAGTTGCTGGTCGCGGTGGCCGTGATGTCCGCGGTACTGTTGGGTGCGATGCACTTCATGCCAGCCTGGGACCAGGGGCACATGCTCGAGCGCTTCTTGCGACTGGGGGCGTTGGTAGCGGCGGGTGTGGTGGCTTATTTCGGCATGTTAGTGTTGATGGGTTTCCGTTTGCGCGACTTCAATCGCAAGGCACTGGAATAGAGGTTCTGGCCTCGATAAGCACGGGCGAGCCGGCGGTTTTGTCGGCTCGATCACTTTGGGTTGCGGTGTTGCCTGTCGTCGGCCGCCGGGTGTGGTTATAATCGACCACTTTATGAGCAAGAAGCGCGTTATGCAGCTGGTTCGAGGCCTCCACAATCTGCGCCCTCAGCATCGGGGCTGTGTCGCCACTATTGGCAACTTTGACGGTGTACACCGTGGCCACCAGGCTATCCTGGCGCGGCTGCGTGAGCGCGCGCTCGAGTTGGGCGTGCCCAGCTGCGTGGTGATTTTCGAGCCGCAACCGCGAGAATTCTTCGCTCCGGAGACCGCACCGGCCCGTCTGGCCCGCTTGCGGGACAAGCTGCAGCTGCTGGCGGCAGAAGGCGTCGATCGTGTGCTGTGCCTGGCGTTCAACCAGCGCCTGAGCAAGCTCAGCGCCAGCGAGTTCGTCGATACCATTCTGGTGGATGGCCTTGGCGTCCAGCACCTGGAGGTCGGGGATGATTTCCGTTTCGGCTGTGACCGAGCGGGAGATTTCGATTTCCTGCAACAAGCCGGCATCGTTCAGGGCTTTACCGTCGAGGCGGCGCAAACCGTTGAGCTGGACGGTATTCGCGTCAGCAGCACTCAGGTCCGCAATGCCCTGGCCGCAGCTGATTTTGCCTTGGCCGAGCGACTGCTAGGTCGGCCGTTCCAGATTACCGGGCGGGTGCTGCACGGCCAGAAGCTGGCTCGCCAGTTGGGTACGCCCACGGCCAACATACAACTCAAGCGCCGTCGCGTTCCGCTTTCCGGGGTTTACCTGGTCAACGTCGATATCGACGGCAAGACCTGGCCAGGCGTCGCCAACATCGGCGTGCGGCCAACGGTACAAGGTGATGGCAAGGCCCACCTCGAAATACATCTTTTGGATTTTGCCGGCGATCTGTATGACCGGCGTTTAACGGTGGTTTTCCACCACAAGCTGCGTGAAGAGCAGCGTTTCGCCTCTCTGGAGGCGCTGAAAACGGCGATCAATGCGGATGTCGCCACCGCCCGTGCACTAGCCGCACCTAGCGCCCATCGCTAATGAAGAGCCTTAAATGACCGACTATAAAGCCACGCTAAACCTTCCGGACACCGCCTTCCCAATGAAGGCCGGCCTGCCACAGCGCGAACCGCAAATCCTGCAGCGCTGGGACAGTATTGGCCTGTACGGAAAGTTGCGCGAGATTGGCAAGGATCGTCCGAAGTTCGTCCTGCACGACGGCCCTCCGTACGCCAACGGCTCGATTCACATCGGTCATGCGCTGAACAAGATTCTCAAGGACATGATCATCCGTTCGAAGACCCTGTCGGGTTTCGACGCGCCTTATGTTCCGGGCTGGGACTGCCACGGCCTGCCGATCGAGCACAAAGTCGAAGTGACCCACGGCAAGAACCTGGGCGCGGACAAGACCCGCGAACTGTGCCGGGCCTACGCCACCGAGCAAATCGAAGGCCAGAAGTCCGAGTTCATCCGTCTGGGCGTGCTGGGCGACTTCGCCAACCCGTACAAAACCATGGATTTCAAGAACGAGGCTGGTGAAATCCGTGCCCTCGCCGAAATCGTCAAGGGCGGTTTCGTGTTCAAGGGCTTGAAGCCTGTGAACTGGTGCTTCGATTGCGGTTCGGCCCTGGCTGAAGCGGAAGTCGAGTACGAAAACAAAAAGTCCTCGACCATCGACGTGGCCTTCCCGATTGCCGACGAAGCCAGGCTGGCTGCTGCATTCGGTCTGCCAACCCTGGGCAAACCGGCTTCGATCGTGATCTGGACCACCACCCCGTGGACCATCCCGGCCAACCAGGCGCTGAACGTTCACCCGGAATTCAACTACGCCCTGGTCGACGTCGGCGACAAGCTGCTGGTGTTGGCTGAAGAGCTGGTCGAGTCGTGCCTGGCGCGCTACTCGCTGGAGGGTTCGGTCATCGCGACCACCACCGGTAAAGCGCTGGAACTGATCAACTTCCGTCACCCGTTCTACGACCGTCTGTCGCCGGTTTACCTGGCCGACTACGTTGAACTGGGCGCCGGCACCGGCGTGGTTCACTCTTCGCCAGCCTACGGCGTGGACGACTTCGTGACCTGCAAGAAGTACGGCATGGTCAACGACGACATCCTCAACCCGGTACAAAGCAATGGCGTTTACGTGCCGTCGCTGGAATTCTTTGGCGGCCAGTTCATCTGGAAGGCCAACCCGGCCATCGTCGACAAGCTGACCGAAGTCGGTGCGCTGCTGCACACCACCATCATCGAACACAGCTACATGCATTGCTGGCGCCACAAGACCCCGTTGATCTACCGCGCCACCGCGCAGTGGTTCATCGGCATGGACAAGCAGCCGACCACCGGCGACACCCTGCGCCAGCGTTCGCTCAAGGCCATCGAAGAGACCCGGTTCGTTCCAGCCTGGGGCCAGGCGCGCCTGCACTCGATGATCGCCAACCGTCCGGACTGGTGCATTTCCCGTCAGCGTAACTGGGGCGTGCCGATCCCGTTCTTCCTGAACAAGGAAAGCGGCGAGCTGCACCCACGTACCGTGGAGCTGATGGAGGAAGTCGCCAAGCGTGTCGAAGTCGAAGGCATCGAGGCCTGGTTCAAGCTGGACGCCGCTGAGCTGCTGGGCGATGAAGCGCCGCAGTACGACAAGATCAGCGACACCCTGGACGTCTGGTTCGACTCGGGCACCACGCACTGGCACGTTCTGCGCGGTTCGCACCCGATGGGCCACGAAACCGGTCCACGTGCCGACCTGTACCTGGAAGGCTCGGACCAACACCGTGGCTGGTTCCACTCGTCGTTGCTGACCGGTTGCGCCATCGACAACCACGCACCCTATCGCGAGCTGCTGACCCACGGCTTCACTGTCGACGAGTCCGGCCGCAAGATGTCCAAGTCTTTGGGCAACGTGATTGCGCCACAGAAAGTCAACGACACCCTGGGCGCTGACATCATGCGTCTGTGGGTCGCTTCGACCGACTATTCGGGCGAAATGGCGGTTTCCGAGCAGATCCTGCAGCGCAGTGCGGACGCCTACCGGCGTATCCGTAACACCGCGCGCTTCCTGCTTTCGAACCTGACCGGCTTCAACCCGGCCACCGACCTGCTGCCGGCCGAAGAAATGCTGGCACTTGACCGCTGGGCCGTGGACCGTACCCTGCTGCTGCAACGCGAGTTGCAAGAGCACTACGGCGAGTACCGCTTCTGGAACGTGTACTCGAAGATCCACAACTTCTGCGTGCAGGAGCTGGGCGGCTTCTACCTCGACATCATCAAGGACCGCCAGTACACCACTGGCGCCGACAGCAAGGCCCGCCGTTCGTGCCAGACAGCGCTGTTCCACATCTCCGAGGCGCTGGTGCGCTGGATCGCGCCGATCCTGGCGTTCACCGCCGACGAACTATGGCAGTACCTGCCGGGCGAGCGTAACGAGTCCGTCATGCTCAACACCTGGTACGAAGGCCTGAGCGAACTGCCGGAAGGCTTCGAGCTGGGTCGCGCCTACTGGGACCGCATCATGGAAGTGAAGGTTGCGGTCAACAAAGAGATGGAAATCCAGCGCGCAGCCAAGGCTGTCGGTGGCAACCTGCAAGCCGAAGTGACGCTGTTCGCCGAAGACGCGCTGACTGCTGACCTGGCCAAGCTGAGCAACGAACTGCGTTTCGTGCTGATCACCTCAACTGCCAGCGTTGCACCGTTTGTGAAGGCACCAGAGGACGCGGTCGTTACTGAAGTCAGCGGCCTGAAGCTGAAGATCGTCAAGTCGGCCCACGCCAAATGCGCCCGTTGCTGGCACTGCCGTGAAGACGTCGGCGTGAACCCGGAGCATCCGGAAATCTGCGGTCGTTGCGTGGATAACATCAGCGGCGCTGGCGAGGTTCGTCACTATGCCTAATGCTGTTGGCCGTTTCGGACGGCTGAGCTGGCTCTGGTTGAGTTTGCTGGTCCTGGTCATCGACCAGGCCAGCAAGTTCTACTTCGAAGGCAAGCTCCAGATGTACCAGCAGATCGTGATCATCCCCGATTACTTCAGCTGGACCCTGGCCTACAACACTGGCGCGGCCTTCAGCTTTCTGGCTGACAGCTCCGGCTGGCAGCGCTGGCTGTTCGCATTGATCGCTGTCGTGGTCAGTGCGGTGCTGGTGGTTTGGCTCAAGCGTCTGGGGCGTAACGAGACCTGGCTGGCGGTTGCGCTGGCACTGGTGCTCGGCGGGGCGCTGGGCAATCTGTATGACCGCATTGCCTTGGGCCATGTGATCGATTTCATTCTGGTGCATTGGCAGAACCGCTGGTATTTCCCGGCGTTCAACTTTGCCGACAGTGCAATCACTGTAGGCGCTGTCATGCTGGCACTGGATATGTTCAAAAGTAAAAAGACCGGAGAAGCCGTTCATGACTGAACAGGTATTGGTTGAGCAACGTATCGGCCAGAACACGGAAGTCACCTTGCATTTCGCATTGCGCCTGGAGAACGGCGACACGGTGGACAGCACCTTCGACAAATCCCCGGCGACTTTCAAGGTCGGTGACGGCAACCTGTTGCCAGGTTTCGAAGCGGCCCTGTTCGGTTTCAAGGCCGGTGACAAGCGTAAGCTGAGCATCGAGCCGGAAAACGCCTTCGGCCAGCCCAACCCGCAAAACGTGCAGGTTATCCCGCGTTCGCAGTTCCAGGACATGGAACTGTCGCAAGGTTTGCTGGTGATCTTCAACGATGCGGCCAATACTGAATTGCCGGGTGTGGTTAAAGAGTTCGATGATGCGCAAGTGACCGTCGACTTCAACCACCCGCTGGCAGGCAAGACACTGACCTTTGACGTGGAAATCATTTCCGTCAAAGCGCTGTAAGGCATCATGGGGCAGCTACTGTTGCCACCTGACCCTGTGGGAGCGAGCTTGCTCGCGATGAGTGCCTGACATTCAATATTGATATTGACTGACACTCCGCCATCGCGAGCAAGCTCGCTCCCACAGTTTGTTTTTCATTGTTTTCGCGCGCAAGACACGAGGCACAGCATGCAAATCAAACTCGCCAATCCCCGTGGCTTCTGCGCCGGTGTGGACCGGGCGATCGAAATCGTCAACCGCGCCCTGGAAGTCTTCGGGCCGCCGATCTACGTGCGCCATGAAGTGGTTCACAATAAATTTGTCGTCGAAGACCTGCGCTCCCGTGGTGCGATCTTCGTCGAAGAGCTGGACCAGGTGCCGGACGACGTCATCGTGATCTTCAGCGCCCACGGTGTTTCCCAGGCTGTGCGCAGCGAAGCGTCTGGCCGTGGGCTCAAAGTGTTCGATGCGACGTGCCCACTGGTGACCAAAGTCCACATCGAAGTGGCGCGCTACAGTCGTGACGGCCGTGAGTGCATTCTCATCGGCCACGCCGGTCACCCGGAAGTCGAGGGCACCATGGGCCAGTACGATGCCAGCAATGGCGGCGCGATCTACCTGGTCGAAGACGAGAAAGATGTTGCGGCCTTGCAGGTGAACAACCCTGAAACGCTCGCCTTCGTGACCCAGACCACACTGTCGATGGACGATACCAGCCGCGTTATCGATGCCCTGCGTTCGCGCTTCCCGGCCATCGGTGGGCCGCGCAAGGACGACATTTGCTACGCCACGCAAAACCGTCAGGACGCGGTCAAGCAACTGGCCGACGAGTGCGACGTGGTGCTGGTGGTCGGCAGTCCGAACAGCTCCAACTCCAATCGCTTGCGCGAATTGGCAGAGCGCATGTCCACTCCGGCCTACCTGATCGACGGTGCCGAAGACCTGCAAAAGAGCTGGTTCGACGGTGTCGAGCGTATTGGCATCACCGCCGGCGCATCCGCCCCGGAAGTCCTGGTGCGCGGCGTGATCCAGCAGTTGCAGGCCTGGGGTGCCACCGGTGCCGATGAACTGGCCGGTCGCGAGGAGAACATCACGTTCTCGATGCCTAAAGAACTGCGCGTTCGCTCGTTGACCTGAGGTTTCTCCTTTTTTCGCATAACGGATGCTCAGCCTTGTCGCTACGCAGGCTGACGCGACCGGTCCGGGCCAACACCACTTGATGTTGGCTTACCGGTTCGCGAACAGCGCAAACGTGTAGCGTCCCTCCAATCAGTGACTCGCCCTGACCTCTGAAGCGTATTGAGCTTTCGACCGGACCGTTCCCCACTATCGACGCTCGTGCGCCGCTCTGGCGTTCGGCCAGCAGCGGATTGTTGCTGTCCATGTCCCCCTTGCCGCTGATATCCAGAATGATTCGCCAGCCCTGGCTCCAGTCTCCATTGATGCCGTGAATCACCACGGCCTGGTTGCGGACGATGGCTTCGGTCCGGGCGGTGCGAATACCACTGAAAAGAGCCTGTGCCGCTTGCTGTCTTTGGTTCGACTCGATCAGCGTTGCGAACGCCGGAGTAACCAGATGCAGAACAATTCCTGTAATTGCCAGTCCCATGAGCAGTTCGATCAGGCTGAAGCCTTGTTGCCGCATGACATTTCCCTCCGTGGCGTGCTGTGGCTCGCGCAATCCGTGCGCGAGAAATGGCAACGCACAGCATCGTTCGAACGTTGTGCTGCGCAACAGCAGGTATAGCCGAAGGAAACAGAAGGACCCGATGGAGCTTCGTACAAAAGGTTTCACGCTGATCGAGTTGCTGGTCGCGCTCGCGATTCTTCTGACCCTGCTGACTATGGCCGTCCCGGCGTTTACTCGTTCGACGCAAACAACCAGGGCTGATACCGAAATCGCTGACCTGCGACGAGCCCTGAATTTTGCCCGGCTCGAAGCCATCGATCGGGGCAATGCAACACGGGTGCGCCCGACGGCCGGTGGGGATGTCTGGAGTGGGGAACTGACGATTTACGACGGTACTGGCGCTTTGGCCAATGTATTACGGGTTGTTCCGGCGATGAGCAGCGGCACAACTCTGGCGCTAACCTCTGGCGTCACTGCCATCGATTTCAACAGTATGGGCGGATTGTCATCACCGTCCTCGGAGGTGGTGATCAGCTATGGGCGGGGAGCACAAGGCAGGACGCTGACCGTGTGTTTGAACGGACGAATTCTATTGGGAGGACATTGCGGATGAGGGCAGGGATGCAAGGTTCGCAGGGGGGCATGACGCTGGTCGAAGTCCTGGTGGCGTTAGTCATTTTGGGAGTGGGGTTGCTGGGCGCAGCGGCGTTTCAGCTCAATGCGCTGAAGTACACGGACAGCGCGCGCATGACCAGTCAGGCCAGTTTTATCGCTTACGACATGATGGACCGCATTCGCGCCAATGCCGCTGCGGACTACACCATTGCGCCTCCGGTTTCGGGCAATCCGGACGTTACCCGGGATCAGGACCTGTTTGACTTCAACGCCAACATTGTCAGCTCGCTCGGCGCCACCGCGACGGGCAGTGTCACCGTCAATCAGCAGGTGTACACCATCACGATTACCTGGGACGACTCACGGGCTGCGAATGCTGCCGATTCGCGGCGCAGCTTCGTCCTGAGCAGTCGCGCGGCCATTGATCCGGTGGTGATCCCGTGAGTCGCTGCAGCAGAGGTTTTAGCCTGGTCGAGTTGCTGATCGCCCTGGCATTGAGCCTGATCGTGGTGTTGGGCGTGGTGCAGGTTTTCATCGCGGCCAAGAACACTTATCTCAGCCAGAACGCGGCCGCGAACATGCAAGAGGACGCACGTTTCGTGCTGAGCAAAATGATTCAGGAAATCCGCATGGTCGGGATGTTCGGTTGCCTGGAAACGATCACCGATTCAAGTGAGAAAGGTGATTTCCATGCCAGTCAGCTAACGCCGATTCGTTGGGACAACGGCGGCCGCAAGTTGACGCTGGTTACGGCGGATGTCGGCGGCAATGGCGACAAACCGGACTGGACCGTGCTTTCCGATTGTCGAGACAATTCGACGGCCTACAGCGAAGGCCGGACGCCAGCGGCAGGGCAGCAGGCATTTCCGATCCGGCGTCTGACTTACAGCTTCAGCAACAACCAACTGCTCATGAAGGGCGGGGCCGCAGCACCCCAGGTATTGGTGGATAACGTCAGCGCTTTCGACGTGAGCTTCGGCTTGGCCAGCACGGCCACTGATCTGGCTGCTTCGCGCTACGGCAGCAACCCGTCGGACCCCGCGCTGATTCGTAGCGTTCGCCTGAGTCTGACCCTCTTCGATCCGAGCCACCGGGTGAGCGATCAAACCTTCAACGTGGTTGCCGCTCTGCGCAACCGCTTGCCATGAGGGAGTGCAATTGAATCGTTCTCTCATGACGTGTTACACCCAGCGCGGCATGGCATTGCTGGTCAGTCTGGTGTTCTTGCTCCTGCTGACATTGATTGGCCTTTCATCGATGCAGAGCGCGACCCTGCAGGAAAAAATGGCCGGTAGCGTCGCCCTGCGCAACCAGTCGTTTCAGAGCGCCGAGGCAGCGTTGCGGGTGGGCGAGAGTGGAGTACAACGGGAAAATTATGCGCTACCTGTTTGTAGCGGCCTCGTTCAATGTGCACCACCGTCCGAGTCCTCGACTATTACCGCAGCCGGTTTCAACGCCACTTCCGGAGTGACCTGGATTGCATCGGGCAACGGTTTTTATGGCGTGCAAAACATCGGTGTCAGCCGGGGAGCGGTAAATGTGCCAATCAATACCCCGGCGACCTTGTATCGGGTAACGGCAGTCGGCATCGCGGGTCATTCGCGCAGTGTGGTGGAGAGTATCTATGCGAAGTACTGAGCGACCTGTCAGGTTATGGTCACACCTGTTCGGTGTCGTCGTCGCGCTTGACCTGTCGATGTCGGCGCACGCAGCCACGCCAGCGGATTCGCCAGCGCTGAACCGGCCAACCTGTCTGGCGAATGGCAACTGGTACGGTTTTTACCACAGTAATCAGGGGTTGAAAGCCGTCTGCCTGAAGCTGCCCGATGCGATCAGCGTTAAGATGCTCGACAGCAACGACGATGGAGTAGTCGACAACAGCGATGCGCTCTCCGATGGCGTGATCTTTATCGGAGAGCATTCGACCCAGGACGCCAGCGGCAATGGCGGGGCCGTGAACGATTCCACTGGCGACGATACTCCGGGGATGGAAAAATCCGGCGGCAGCCGTCGCATCATGTGGCGACAAATACAGTAAGTGAGAGTTGATGCATGCGTAGTTCCAACCGCGGTTTTACCCTGATCGAAATCATGATCGTGATTGCGATCATCGGTATCGTCATGACCATTGCTGCCCCGAGTCTCACCGAATACCTGAACAAGGGTCGTCGCGCAGAAGTAGCCGGTCTGCTCTCGGAGCAGGCACAACTACTGGAGCGCTTCTACTCGCAGAAAAATGTCTACACCGATGCGACGGGCCTCAGTGCCGGCAATGATTACTACAGCATCACACCGACCCTGACCGATCAGACCTTTCTGCTGACGGCGGTGCGCAAGGCAGACTCGGGCATGGCCACTGACAAGTGCGGTGATCTGACCATCACAAACACTGGCGTGCTCGGTATGGTCAACGCGAAATCCGGCCTGACCAGCAAAGACTGCTGGGGGCGCTGAGTTTCTTTTCGGGTGCCTTTTGCACCCTCTGTCTATTTAACGATTGGATCAGAACATGACCAGGCAACAGCAAGTGGTGATTGTCGGCGGTGGGGTGATTGGCTTGCTGACGGCCTTCAATCTCGCCTCCGAAGTGCAAAGCGTTGTGCTGCTGGATCGCTCGAACGTTGGTCAGGAGTCGTCCTGGGCCGGTGGCGGCATCGTTTCGCCGCTTTACCCGTGGCGCTACAGCCCGGCGGTCACCGCGTTGGCTCACTGGTCCCAGGACTTTTATCCACAGCTGGGCGAGCGCTTGTTTGCCGCCACCGGCGTTGATCCTGAGGTGCACACCACCGGTCTGTACTGGCTGGATCTGGATGACGAGGCTGAAGCCCTGGCATGGGCCGCCCGGGAAAGTCGCCCGCTTAGTGCGGTGGATATTTCGGCAGCACACGACGCCGTGCCGGTGCTGGGTAGTGGTTTTTCCCGGGCGATCTATATGGCCGACGTCGCCAACGTGCGTAATCCGCGTCTGGTGAAGTCACTCAAGGCCGCGTTGCTGGCGCTGCCGAACGTGACGATCCATGAGCAGTGCGAAGTCAGCGGGTTTGTACGTGACGGCAACAAAGTGGTCGGCGTGCAGACCTCCACAGGTACTGTCTCGGGTGATCAAGTTGTCCTGACGGCGGGGGCCTGGAGCGGTGATCTGCTCAAGCTTCTTGATCTGACACTGCCGGTCGAGCCTGTGAAAGGGCAGATGATTCTCTACAAGTGTGCGGCGGATTTCCTGCCGAGCATGGTCCTGGCCAAGGGTCGTTATGCGATTCCCCGGCGCGACGGGCACATACTGATCGGCAGTACGCTGGAGCATGAGGGCTATGACAAGACGCCGACCGGGTCGGCACTGGAAAGCCTGAAGGCGTCCGCGGTGGAGTTGATCCCGGCGCTGGCTGATGCCGAAGTGGTGGGGCACTGGGCCGGATTGCGCCCTGGATCACCCGAGGGCATTCCTTACATCGGCCCGGTGCCAGGGTTTGACGGGCTCTGGCTCAACTGCGGGCATTACCGTAACGGGCTGGTGCTGGCGCCGGCGTCATGCCAGTTGTTTGCCGATGTGATGCTGGGCCGGGCGCCGATTATCGATCCGGCGCCTTATGCGCCTGCCGGGCGGCTCTGACTGCTGGACAGTTGTTATTTGTCAGATCGCCATCGCGAGCCTGTTCGCGATGGGGTCTCAATCCAGTCCCAACTTCTTGAGCCTGTAACGCATCGACCTGAATGACAGATTCAACCGCTGAGCCGCCGCCGTGCGGTTCCAGCGGGTTTCCTCCAGGGCCTGGAGCAGCAGTTGGCGTTCGACGTTTTCCAGATAGGTGTCCAGATTGTCTATCCGGGTCAGGTCCGGCATTCCACCTTCAGCTGCGCAATTGCCTTCAGCCAGGCGCAGGTCACCGGCTTCGATCTGATTGTCCTCGCACAAGGTGTGAGCCCGTTCGAGCATATTTTCTAGTTCCCGCACATTGCCCGGGAAGCGATAGCTTTTCAGCGCACCGAGGGCTTGGGGGTGGAGTCTGGCTGCCGGTTGACCCGTATCGGCGGCCAGGCGCTTGAGTATGTGGCTGGCTAGCATTTCGATATCATCACGACGCTCGCGCAAGGGCGGCACCCGGAGTTCGATCACATTCAAACGGTAGTAAAGATCATGCCGAAATCGCCCGGCGGCGACTTCGGCGCCAAGGTCCTTGTGTGTGGCGCAGAGAATGCGCACATCTACCGCCTCTTCCTGCTGCCCGCCGACGCTGCGTACGGCTTTCTCCTGAATCGCACGCAGCAGTTTGACCTGCATGGCCAGCGGCAGGTCGGCCACTTCGTCGAGGAGCAGGGTGCCGCCGTGAGCTGTCTGGAACAGGCCGGGTTTGTCTTCGATGGCGCCGCTGAAACTGCCTTTGCGATGACCGAAAAACTCGCTCTCCAGCAGCTCCGAAGGAATCGCCGCGCAGTTGATCGCAATGAACGGCTGCTTGGCGCGGGGGCTTTGATCGTGGATCAGGCGCGCGACCAGCTCCTTGCCGCTGCCGGACTCTCCGCTGATGTATACCGTCGCATGGCTGCTGGCCAGTTTGGTGATGTGTTTGCGCAGGTTGCGCATGGGCAATGAGTCGCCCAGCAAGCGACGATCGATACCGACCCCGCGGGCAGGAACCAGCATGGCGCTGGTGACCAGTTCACGCAGGCGCGCAAGGTCCACCGGTTTGGTCAGGAAGTCGAATGCCCCGGCCTTGAGCACATTGATAGCGGTTTCGAGACTGGCATAGGCGGTGATCATCGCCACCTGGACCTGAGGGTGACGTTGCTGGATGTGCTGCACCAACTCCAGGCCGGTACCGTCTGGCAACTGCATGTCGGTCAGGCAGAGATCGAATGTTTCGCTTTTCAGCAGCGATTGCGCTTCGACGACATTGCGGGCGTTGAACGTCTCCAGTTTCATCCTTCCCAGGGTGATTTCCAGGAGTTCGCGAATGTCCGGTTCGTCATCGACGATCAAGACTTTTTGTCGTGGTCTCGTGTTCAACGTGGGTTCCGTCCGTGAGCATAGGTAATGCAAAAGCAGCCGCTTTCCTGGCGTGCCTTGAAGTCTAGGCGGGACAGAATGCTTTCGCCCGGCTGGCCGGACAGATGAGGCCCCAGGCCCTTGATATGGGGGGCGGGGGCTTCATTATCGAGTATTTCCAGTGATTTCGGGTCAAGCCTTAGCGGCGACAGTTGCTCGCGGCACAGCAAGTGCAGGACGTTTTCGAATACCCGGTTCATTCGCAGAGAGTGATCTTGAATAATCTGCGTCAGACGTCGATCGATGCCTTTCAGTTCCTTGGGGGCGCGCGATAGTTCTCAATCGGCCGCCATTTCGGGTGAGGTTTCAGCGGCCTCTGGAATCTTTGTCTTGCTCGAGATGAGCCTGGCTGCAATACCATTGCTGGTCCAGTCTCAGTGCGCGGTCGCGCGGCAGGTGAACGCCACAATGGGCGCAACGGACCATAGGCGCCGCTTCCCGTTCGGCAGGGGGCCTGGGGGTGGAAGCCTGCCCCTTGAGTTTGCGCCAGAACCATACTGCAGCGGCAATCAGGGCAATCCAGAACAATAAACGAAGCATGGTGAGCTGCTTTTCGAATGATGATCCGGCAGTTTAGCCAAGGACCTGTCAGGCGCACAGTGTAATAAATCGCTGAAATAAAAAAGGGAGACTCGAAAGTCTCCCTTTTTGCACAACCCGAGGTATCAGTCGAACACGCCGAAGGTCATGTAGCTGAACCACGAACGGTCGCTGTTGTTGCCTTGCGCTTCGTGATCTTCTTCTTCGATCGCGTCGCCATTGCCGTCTTTAGGCTTGAGCTCGCTCGGGATCGCGTCCTTGGCGTCCTGGAACTGCCTCTGTACGTCCTGGTTGGCGCGGGTTTCGCCCGGTGGCAGCGGCGGACGGGACTCGATCAGGCCCAGGGTCGCTTTGCTCAGCCACGAACGGTTGTCGGCTTCGGCCACGGTCGGTACGAATTGACCGTCCACCAGCGTCGGGTGGTTCGGGTAGTTGAGCTTCAGGGTTTCCAGGCTGGTGGCCGCCAGTTCGTCCAGGTGCAGGCGCTGGTAGGACTCGGTCATCACCGCGAGGCCGTCGCCGACTGAAGGGGTTTCCTGGAAGTTTTCCACTACGTAACGACCGCGGTTCGCGGCGGCGACATAGGCTTGACGGGTCAGGTAATAGTCGGCAACGTGAATTTCGTAGGCCGCCAGCAGGTTGCGCAGATAAATCATGCGCTGCTTGGCGTCTGGCGAGTAGCGGCTGTTCGGGAAGCGGCTGGTCAGCTGGGCGAACTCGTTATAGGAGTCGCGGGCGGCGCCCGGGTCACGCTTGGTCATGTCCAGCGGCAGGAAACGCGACAGCAGGCCGACGTCCTGGTCGAAAGAAGTCAGGCCCTTGAGGTAGTAGGCATAATCGACGTTCGGATGCTGTGGGTGCAGGCGAATGAAGCGCTCAGCAGCGGACTTGGCCGCTTCTGGCTCGGTATTCTTGTAGTTGGCGTAGATGAGCTCGAGTTGCGCCTGGTCGGCATAGCGGCCGAACGGATAACGCGATTCCAGAGCCTTCAGCTTGGCGATGGCACTGGTGTAGCTACTGTTGTCCAGGTCTTTTTGAGCCTGTTGGTACAGCTCGACTTCACTGAGGTTTTCGTCTACGACTTCCTTCGATGAGCAAGCAGCGGTCAATGCGAGGATGGCGATCAGCAGCAGGTGTTTCACTTGCATGGCGGCTTGCGTCCCTATGACGGCCGCTGTCTTGGGCGTGGCCGTCCTGTTATGATGAGCGCCCCGTTGTATAGCCTCGGGGCAAAAGACGCCGTATTTAACCACAAGCGCGCAGCCGAAACCAAAGGCTGTGCCGACGCCTAGTCTGAGCATGTCCGATAAAATTGAACTTCGCGCAGAGGTGCCGTCCGAATTGGGCGGCCAACGCCTCGATCAAGTCGCCGCACAACTATTCGCTGAGCACTCGCGCTCGCGCCTTTCCGCCTGGATCAAAGACGGCCGCCTGACTGTGGATGGGGCGGTTATCCGCCCGCGAGACATCGTTCACGGTGGCGCCATCCTTGAGCTGACTGCCGAGCAGGAAGCTCAGGGCGAATGGGTCGCTCAAGACATTGCCCTGGACATCGTCTACGAAGACGACGACATCCTGGTGATCAACAAGCCTGCGGGCCTGGTGGTGCACCCGGCTGCCGGTCACGCCGACGGCACCTTGCTCAACGCCTTGCTGCACCACGTGCCGGACATCATCAATGTGCCCCGCGCCGGTATTGTGCATCGCCTGGACAAGGACACCACCGGTCTGATGGTGGTGGCCAAGACCATTCAAGCGCAGACGCAGCTGGTTACACAGTTGCAGAGCCGTAGCGTCAGCCGGATCTATGAATGCATCGTGATTGGTGTGGTGACCGCTGGCGGCAAGATCAACGCGCCGATCGGTCGTCACGGCCAGCAGCGCCAGCGCATGGCCGTGATGGAAGGTGGCAAGCAAGCCGTCAGCCATTACCGCGTGCTCGAGCGCTTCCGCTCCCACACTCACGTGCGGGTGAAGCTGGAAACCGGTCGTACGCACCAGATTCGCGTGCACATGGCGCACATCAACTACCCGTTGGTCGGAGATCCTGCCTACGGTGGTCGTTTCCGGATTCCGCCGGCCGCCAACCCAACCATGGTCGAATCCCTGAAAAACTTCCCGCGTCAGGCGCTGCATGCGCGTTTCCTGGAACTGGATCATCCGACCACCGGTAAGCGCATGAGCTGGGAATCGCCGTTGCCGGAAGATTTTGTCTGGCTGCTGACCCTGCTCAAGCAAGACCGCGAGGCGTTCATCGGATGAGTGACTGGCTGATTCCTGACTGGCCCGCGCCGGCCAGGGTCAAAGCCTGTGTGACCACCCGTGCGGGCGGCGTCAGTGTGGCGCCGTTCGACAGCCTCAACCTCGGCGATCACGTCGACGACAACCCTGAAGCGGTTGCCGAGAATCGCCGTCGTCTTACCGATCATTTCTCCATTCAGCCGGCCTGGCTGCAGCAGGTCCACGGCATTGTCGTGGCTCATGCCGATCCGGGGCGGGTGGACACGGCTGATGCCAGCTGGACATCAACGCCGGGTGTCGCCTGCGCAGCGATGACTGCCGATTGCCTGCCCGCGCTGTTTTGCGACCGTGCCGGGACGCGTGTCGCGGCAGCTCATGCCGGTTGGCGCGGGTTGGCGGCGGGTGTGCTGGAAGCCACGCTCGACAGTCTGGCCGTTCCGTCCGCTGAAGTATTGGTGTGGCTCGGCCCGGCCATCGGCCCGCAAGCCTTTGAAGTCGGCCCGGAAGTGCGCGAGACCTTTGTGCAGCAATTGCCGCAAGCGGCAGAAGCCTTTGTGCCGAGTCAAAACGCCGGCAAGTTCATGGCTGACATCTATATGCTGGCACGTCTGCGTCTGGCTGCTCGCGGTGTCACGGCCGTCTACGGGGGCGGTTTCTGCACCGTAACCGACCCACGCTTCTTTTCTTACCGCCGCAGTTCACGCACTGGTCGGTTTGCCTCCCTGGTTTGGCTCGAACGCTAGACTTGTCTGACCTGCATCAACGTCACGACGCTTGAAACTCCCAGAATCGACCACATCTATTGCGGTATCTGGCAGGTTTCTTCATTCAGGATGTTTTATAGGTCCGGCCTGCTCAAAAGGAAGGTGACCCATGCGTATAGACCGTTTAACCAGCAAATTGCAGTTAGCGTTGTCCGATGCCCAATCCCTGGCTGTCGGCCACGATCATCCGGCCATTGAACCGGCGCACTTGATGCAAGCCTTGCTCGAGCAGCAGGGCGGCTCGATCAAGCCCCTGTTGATGCAGGTGGGCTTCGACGTCAACAGCCTGCGTAAAGAGCTGACCAAAGAGCTCGACCAGCTACCGAAAATCCAGAATCCGACCGGCGACGTTAATATGTCGCAGGATCTGGCGCGCCTGCTCAACCAGGCCGATCGTCTGGCGCAGCAGAAAGGCGACCAGTTCATCTCCAGCGAGCTGGTACTGCTCGCCGCCATGGACGAGAACAGCAAGCTCGGCAAACTGTTGCTCGGCCAGGGCGTGAGCAAGAAAGCCCTGGAAAATGCGATCAACAACCTGCGTGGTGGCGAGGCCGTCAACGACCCGAACCACGAAGAAGCACGCCAGGCCCTGGACAAGTACACCGTCGACCTGACCAAGCGCGCCGAAGACGGCAAGCTCGATCCGGTGATCGGCCGTGACGATGAAATTCGCCGGACCATCCAGGTGCTGCAACGTCGTACCAAGAACAACCCGGTGCTGATCGGTGAGCCTGGCGTGGGTAAAACCGCCATCGCCGAAGGCCTGGCCCAGCGCATCATCAATGGCGAAGTGCCGGATGGCCTCAAGGGCAAGCGCCTGTTGTCCCTGGACATGGGGGCGCTGATTGCCGGTGCCAAGTATCGCGGTGAGTTCGAAGAGCGGCTCAAGGCGTTGCTCAACGAGCTGTCGAAGCAGGAAGGGCAGATCATTCTGTTCATCGACGAACTGCATACCATGGTCGGCGCCGGCAAGGGCGAAGGCTCGATGGATGCGGGCAACATGCTCAAGCCGGCACTGGCTCGCGGTGAACTGCACTGCGTGGGTGCCACCACGCTCAACGAATACCGCCAATACATAGAGAAGGACGCCGCTCTCGAGCGACGCTTCCAGAAAGTGCTGGTGGACGAGCCGAGCGAAGAAGACACCATCGCCATCTTGCGTGGCCTGAAAGAGCGTTATGAGGTTCACCACAAGGTGGCCATCACTGACGGCGCGATCATTGCCGCGGCCAAGCTCAGCCATCGCTACATCACTGACCGTCAGTTGCCGGACAAGGCCATCGACCTGATCGACGAAGCCGCCAGTCGCATCCGCATGGAAATCGACTCCAAACCGGAAGTGCTGGACCGTCTGGAGCGTCGCCTGATTCAGCTGAAGGTGGAATCCCAGGCGCTGAAGAAAGAAAGCGACGACGCGGCGAAGAAGCGTCTGGAAAAATTGCAGGAAGAAATCGCTCGTCATGAGCGTGAGTACTCGGATCTCGAAGAAATCTGGAACTCGGAAAAAGCCGAAGTCCAGGGTTCGGCGCAGATCCAGCAGAAAATCGAGCAGTCCCGTCAGGAGCTGGAAGCGGCCCGCCGCAAAGGCGACCTGAACCGCATGGCGGAGTTGCAGTACGGGGTGATCCCGGACCTGGAACGCAGCCTGCAAATGGTCGACCAGCATGGCAAACCCGAAAACCAGTTGCTGCGCAGCAAGGTGACCGAAGAAGAGATCGCTGAAGTCGTGTCGAAGTGGACCGGTATTCCGGTGTCGAAAATGCTCGAAGGCGAGCGCGAAAAACTGATGAAGATGGAAAGCCTGTTGCACCAGCGTGTGATCGGCCAGGACGAAGCGGTTGTGGCGGTTTCCAATGCGGTGCGGCGTTCGCGTGCCGGGTTGTCCGACCCGAATCGCCCGAGCGGCTCGTTCATGTTCCTCGGCCCGACCGGTGTCGGTAAAACCGAGCTGTGCAAGGCGCTGGCCGAATTCCTCTTCGATACTGAAGAGGCAATGGTGCGGATCGACATGTCCGAGTTCATGGAGAAACATTCCGTGGCTCGCCTGATTGGTGCTCCTCCAGGCTATGTAGGCTACGAGGAGGGCGGTTATCTGACCGAGGCGGTGCGTCGCAAGCCTTACTCGGTGATCTTGCTGGACGAGGTCGAGAAGGCGCATCCGGATGTGTTCAACATCTTGCTGCAAGTGCTCGAAGACGGGCGTCTGACCGACAGTCATGGCCGTACGGTGGATTTCAAGAACACCGTGATTGTCATGACGTCCAACCTGGGCTCGGTGCAGATCCAGGAACTGGTCGGTGATCGTGAGGCCCAGCGTGCAGCGGTGATGGATGCGATTTCCAGCCACTTCCGGCCGGAGTTCATCAACCGGGTCGACGAAGTGGTGATCTTCGAGCCATTGGCGCGGGATCAGATCGCCGGCATTACCGAGATCCAGTTGGGTCGTCTGCGTAGCCGCCTGACCGAGCGGGAGCTGAAGCTTGAACTCAGCCCTGAGGCCATGGACAAGCTGATCGCGGTCGGATACGACCCGGTGTACGGCGCACGGCCGCTCAAGCGCGCTATCCAGCGCTGGATCGAGAACCCGCTGGCGCAGCTGATTCTGTCCGGACGGTTCATGCCGGGCGATACCGCTCACGGTGTGGTGGAAAACGACGAAATCGTCTTCGTCTGATCCATAACGGCAACAAAATCGAAAAGGCCTCGCATAACGAGGCCTTTTTTTCGTTAGGCTGTTGAACTCAAAGGAAAAGGCTTGTAAAGTGCGCCCCGCAGTAAGTCACCCGCCAGGGTTTCCGCTCCCCAAGCAGGAATCCAAAATAAGTTGCAAATCATTAACTTGAAAGCAATTTAGGGGGTTGACAGAGGTTCTGAAGATTGTAGAATAGCGCGCCTCAGACACACGAACGCAGCGATGCGAACGGGTTGATGAGAACGCTGTAAAGCTTCAAAGTTGTAAATTGAAATGTGTAGTTCCGTGATAGCTCAGTCGGTAGAGCAAATGACTGTTAATCATTGGGTCCCAGGTTCGAGTCCTGGTCACGGAGCCAATTTCAAACCGGGGTATAGCGCAGTCCGGTAGCGCGCCTGCTTTGGGAGCAGGATGTCAGGAGTTCGAATCCCCTTACCCCGACCATATTTGGGTCGTTAGCTCAGTTGGTAGAGCAGTTGGCTTTTAACCAATTGGTCGTAGGTTCGAATCCCACACGACCCACCATTTTTGAAACCAGTTAGCGCTGGAATCGAATCTTAAGATCAGACGCCAAAAGCTCTGTTCGCAGAAGGCGCCTTTCAAAGGTGCCTTTTTTTTACCGGGGTATAGCGCAGTCCGGTAGCGCGCCTGCTTTGGGAGCAGGATGTCAGGAGTTCGAATCCCCTTACCCCGACCATATTAAAAATCCTCGTATCGAAAGATACGGGGATTTTTTTTGCTTTCGAAAATACTGGGCGTGCCGCAAAACCCTGTGGGAGCGAGCTTGCTCGCGATGACGGTGTATCAGGCGACATTGATATCGACAGAAAAGACGCCATCGCGAGCAAGCTCGCTCCCACAGGTTTACATCAGTGCAGCTTGAGCCGTGGCTCTGTGCCGCGCCCGATCTTGCTGCCGAGCATCAGCATCGCCGTGCGGAACGGCCCGTACAGCGCCATCTGGTGCATGCGGTACAGCGACACGTAGAACATCCGCGCGAGCCAGCCTTCGAGCATCACACTGCCGGTGAGGTTGCCCATCAAGTTACCCACAGCCGAAAAACGCGACAGCGAGATCAGCGAGCCGTAGTCGGTGTACTTGTACTCCGGCAACGCCTTGCCTTCGATGCGCAGTTTCAACGATTTGGCCAGCAATGAAGCCTGTTGGTGAGCGGCCTGGGCACGTGGCGGCACATTGCGGTCGCTGCCCGGTTGCGGGCAGGCGGCGCAGTCACCGAACGCGAAGATGTTCTCGTCACGGGTGGTTTGCAGGGTCGGCAGCACTTGCAGCTGATTGATGCGGTTGGTTTCCAGGCCATCGATGTCCTTGAGGAAACCCGGTGCGCGAATCCCTGCGGCCCAGACTTTCAGGCTGGCCTTGATCACGTTGCCATCGGCGGTGATCAGGCTGTCTGCCGTCACTTCGCTGACCGCGGCATTGGTCATGACGTTGACCCCGAGTTTCTCCAGGGTTTTATGCACCGGTCCACCGATACGCTCGGGCAGGGCAGGCAATACCCGTGGCCCGGCTTCGATCAGGGTGATGTGCATGTTTTCCGGTTTGATCCGGTCCAGGCCATAGGCCGCCAGTTCATGGGCGGCGTTGTGCAGCTCGGCGGCCAGCTCGACCCCGGTGGCACCGGCACCGACGATGGCCACGCTGATTTGTTCGACCGCGTCGGTTTGCCCTGCGTGAGCACGCAAGTAGTGATTGAGCAGTTGCTGGTGGAAACGCTCGGCCTGTTTGCGAGTGTCGAGGAACAGGCAGTGTTGCGCCGCGCCCTGGGTGCCGAAATCGTTGGTGGTGCTGCCGACGGAGATCACCAGCGAGTCGTAAGGCACTTCGCGGGCTGGCACCAGTTCCAGGCCGGCTTCGTCATAGGTGGCGGCCAGCTGGATTTTCTTGCGCGCGCGATCGAGCCCGCTCATGCGCCCCAGCTGGAACTCGAAGTGGTTCCATTTGGCCTGGGCGACATAGTTGAGTTCGTCTTCGGAAGAGTTCAGGGAACCGGCCGCCACTTCGTGCAACAACGGTTTCCAGATGTGGGTCAGGTTCGCGTCGACCAGCATCACACTGGCCGTGCCGCGCTTGCCCAGAGTCTTACCCAGACGGGTAGCCAACTCCAGACCGCCGGCGCCGCCGCCAACGATGACAATACGATGAGTCATGGGGATATCTCGCAAGGCTAAAAGAAATCTTTGTCGTCGTTACCCAAGCGAGCATGAGGGTCTGTTGACGTTTGATGACGACCGCGACGGATGCCCACGTGGCGCAGGGCAAGGCGCGAGGAACGTGATTTGGTTGTTCCAAATGAGTTCCGAGCAACGCTGCCCTGCGCCACGTGGGCGTCCGTCCCTTCGGGTTGCGCTCCAACGAGTGCGAGGCTGCGTTGCGGGATTTGCCAAGGGAACAACCATTGGCGGCATCCCGCGCCTTGCCTCGCACTCGTTGGAACGCAACGCGGTTCGTCATCAAACGTCAACAGACCCTCGGCAGCTCATAGCGTCAGGTAACTGATAAGTCGGCTCAACAGGCCCAGACCAATGGTCACTGCCAGCACCAGCACCAGGAGCATCCACGGCCGGAATGGCCGGCGCTCGACTCGGTGCTGGGACAGTTGCAGGTACTCTTCGACATGCTTCTGGTCGTCGGGGTTCAGGCGGCTGGTCATATCGGGCCTCGTCAGGGGTAGACGTTGCTGAGTGTGTAGAAGCTACAGGGAAATTATTCAGCTGTGAACGGAGCTTAGCTGCTGACCGGGGAAAGGCTCGAGGCTCAAAGGCTGATCCCGACGTCAAAGACTATGCTGCGCCCCAGGTTGCTGCGCAGGAAGTCCGGTGCATCCGGATGGGCGAACAGCACGCGGGCAAATGTCGGCCCAACCAATGACAGCGAACGCCAGCCCTGGCGCAGGTATTCGGTCGGCGGCGGGAAATGGCTGTTGAGGTCCAGCACTTCGCGTTTGAGGCTGGCGAAGGCAATGATGTCCAGCTCACCCAGATCCATGCCGCGTTCTTTGTAGTTGTGCGCCTTTTTGCGCAAGGTCGGCGCCAGTCTGAGCAAAAACTCATTGGCCGGTATGCGCCGGGGCTTGGCTTCGCGGCGCACCAGTTGGCTCAGGGAAAACGCGCTGCGGCGCCTTTGCAGTTCGTTGCGCCATTCATCGTTGAGGCGCCGGCCTTCGTCGAGCACGAAGAACACCTCGAAACTGGCATCGCGAAACAACACATCTGGTGGCTCCCCGGCGGGGGCAAACTCATCGGCACGATAGGGAATGTTCAAGCCTTGCAGCAGGCGCTGGCAAACCCAACGCTCACGCTCCCATTTGCGGGCATTGGACAGGAATGCGTTGGCCTGCTCGGCGGCGATGGTCAGCAGGCGTAAATAATCTGAGTCATCCATAGGCCCAAGCTTAGCGTTCAATTGCGACAAGCAGAAAGCTTTGCATCGGCTGGAGCAACTTTGCCGCCG
>NZ_AKJL01000097.1 GCF_000282355.1 Pseudomonas sp. GM49 | reverse complement strand
AAAAAAGCCGTATTCGGTGAACGGCTCGTCCAGCCCTTGCTTGGCCAGGGTGTCGTAGATCATGCCGATATCGTCCGCCGGCACACCCTTGCTGATGAATGGGTTGAGGCTGTCGAAGCCGCCGAAACCGGCCTGACGGAAGATTCCGCCCTTGGGCGCGTCCGGATTGACGTAGTCGAAGTGTTTGAAGTCGGCCGGGTATTTCGGCGGCTCGTTGTACAGGGTCACGGCATGTTGCGGGGCGGCGCAGGCCAGCCCGGCGAACAACAGGCCGCTGGCCTGCAGGAGCAGGGTGCGGATGGGTTTCATTGATCTTTCTCCGAAGATTTCAGCCACCACGCGTTCAGGCCCAGGGTGTAGGGCGGCGTGGTGACGAAGGCGAGCCGGTTGCGGTACGCCAGACGGTGATAATTGAGGTACCAGTTGGGAACGATGTAGTGCTGCCACAGCAGCACGCGGTCGAGGGCCTTGCCGGCGGCGACTTGCTCATCGCGGGTCCGGGCGGCCAGCAATTGTTCGAGCAAATGGTCGACCACCGGGTTGGCAATACCAGCGTAGTTCTTGCTGCCCTTGACCCCGGCCTGGCTGGAGTGAAAGTACTGCCACTGTTCCAAGCCCGGGCTGAGGGTCTGGTTGAGGGTCATCAGGATCATGTCGAAATCGAACTGGTCGAGGCGCTGCTTGTATTGCGCGCGATCGACCGTGCGCAGCCGCGCATCGATACCGATGCTGGCAAGGGTCTCGACGTAAGGCTGGAGGATGCGTTCCAGGTTCGGGTTGACCAGCAGCAGTTCCAGTCGCAAGGGTTGCCCTGCGGCGTTTTGCAGGCGCTGGCCATTGAGCTTCCAGCCGGCTTCGGCGAGCAGGCCGAGGGCTTGGCGCAGGGTCTCCCGGGGAATGCCACGGCCGTCGGTCTGCGGCAGGCTGAACGGCTCGGTAAAGAGCCTGGCCGGCAGTTGCTCGCGATAGGGCTTGAGCAACAGCCATTCATGCCCGACCGGCAAACCGCTGGCCGAGAACTCGCTGTTGGGGTAGTAGCTCATGGCACGTTGGTAGGCGCCGCTGAACAGCGTGCGGTTGGTCCATTCAAAGTTGAACATCAGCCCCAGCGCTTCACGGACCCTGGCGTCCGAGAATGTCGGACGGCGGCTGTTCATGAACAGACCCTGGGTCTGGGTCGGGATCTGATGCGGAATTTGCGCCTTGATCACGTCACCACGGCGTATGGCGGGGAAGTCGTAGCCGGTGTCCCAGTTTTTCGCCTGATGCTCGATATAGATGTCGAACTCACCGGCCTTGAACGCTTCGAACGCCACGTCGCTGTCGCGGTAGAACTCGACTTCCATACGGTCGAAGTTGTACTTGCCGCGATTGACCGGCAGGTCCTTGCCCCAGTAATCCTTGACCCGTTCGAAGACGATCTGCCGTCCTGGTGTGACCGAATTGATGCGATACGGCCCGCTGCCCAGCGGCGGCTCGAAGGTGGTGGCCTTGAAGTCGCGCCCTTTCCAGTAGTGCTGCGCCAGCACTGGCATTTCGCCCAGGCGCAGGATCAGTAGCGGATTGCCGGCGCGCTTGAACACGAAACGGATGCGCTGCGGATTGAGGATGTCGACCCGCAGCACCTCCTGAAGGCTGGTGCGGTATAGCGGATGGCCTTCCTTGAGCAGCAGGCGGTAGGAGAACGCGACGTCGTAAGCGGTGATCGGCGTGCCGTCATGGAAGCGTGCTTCGGGACGCAGGTTGAACACCACCCAACTGCGGTCCTCGTTGTATTCCACCGACTGCGCGATCAGGCCATAACTGGACGCCGGTTCATCACCGGACGGTGCGTACTGGCCGGTACCGACCATCAGCGGTTCGTTGAGCTCGTTGATGCCGTATTGCAGGAAGTTCGGTGTGGTGACGGGGCTGGTGCCCTTGAAGGTGTAAGGGTTGAGCGTGTCGAACGTGCCAAACGCCATCACCCGCAACGTACCGCCCTTGGGCGCTTGCGGGTTGACCCAGTCGAAGTGGGTAAATCGGGCCGGGTACTTGAGCGTGCCGAACTGCGCATAACCATGGCTTTCGCTGATCGTCGCGCTTGCGGTGGAGCTCAAGGCCAGGCTGATCAGGAGCAGGAGCAGGGGGCGCTTCAAATAGGGGGTCCGATCCAGGCGGCTTGGGCTTTGTGGACCGTACAGTAACAGCTTGTATGGACAGGAAAAAGACGGGGGCTTAATGCGCAATATCGGTCGGGCCACAATCCCTGTGGGAGCGAGCTTGCTCCGGGCGGCGATCCGACGATGGCGGCGTGTCAGTCGCCATCAATGCAAACTGATACGCCGTCATCGCGAGCAAGCTCGCTCCCACAGGTTTTTGAGCAGTCCACAAAAACTGTGAAGACATAAAAAAGCCCCTGAAGTCAGGGGCTGTTTTTTAATGCGGATTGGCCACCGTCAACATCTGACCAGGCTTCAGTGCCTGGCCGACACGCGGGTTCCAGCGCTTGAGGTGCTGCATCTCGACGTTGAAACGCTTGGCCACAATATACAGCGAGTCGCCTTGCTGGACCTTGTACGTGGTCTGCTGCTTCTTGGTGTTCGCTGCAATCACGGTGTTGACGCGCCCGGAGCTGCGTTTGCTGTTGTCCTGCATGACCAGGGTCTGGCCGGGCTTGAGGTTCTTGCCGGTCAGTTTGTTCCAGCGTTGCAGGTCCTTCACGTCAACGTCGTTGGCCTTGGCGATGGAGCCGAGGTTGTCACCCCGTTTGACCCGGTAGGAACGCTTGACGCTGGCGACCTGGGTGTCGTCGGCACCTTCGAAGACCGGTTTGAGCGATTTTTTGCTGATCAATTCTTCAGGGCGCATGGTCTGCAGGCTGCTGGTCAGCAGTTGCGCCTTGGAGGTCGGGACAAGAAGGTGCTGCGGGCCGTCGATGGTGGTGCGCTGCTTGAAGGCCGGGTTGAGCTGGAACAGTTCGTCTTCGTCGATGTTGGCGACTTCAGCGACCTTGGACAGGTCCATGCGCTGGTTGATTTCGACGACCTGGAAATAGGGCTCGTTGGCGATCGGATTGAGGTTCACGCCGTAGGCTTCCGGCGCCATCACCACTTGCGACAGTGCCAGCAGCTTGGGCACGTAGGCCTGGGTTTCGGAGGGTAGCGGCAGGTTCCAGTAGTCGGTCGGCAGGCCGAGACGCTCGTTGCGCTCGATGGCCCGGCTGACGGTGCCTTCGCCGGCGTTGTAGGCCGCCAGGGCCAGCAACCAGTCGCCGTTGAACATGTCGTGCAGGCGGCTCAGGTAGTCCATCGCGGCGGTGGTCGACGCGGTGATGTCGCGACGGCCATCATAGAAACGGGTTTGACGCAGGTTGAAGTAACGCCCGGTGGACGGGATGAATTGCCAAAGACCCACCGCGTCGGCCCGGGAATAGGCCATCGGGTTGTAGGCACTTTCAATCACTGGCAGCAGTGCCAGCTCCAGCGGCATGTTGCGCTCCTCAAGGCGTTCGACGATGTAGTGAATGTAGAGGCTGCCACGTTCGCCGGCGTTTTCGAGGAAAGATGGATTGCTGGCGAACCACAGGCGCTGTTGCTCGATTCGCGGGTTGACACCCAGCCCGTCCTGCAACTGGAAGCCCTGGCGCATACGCTCCCAGACGTCCTGTGGAATTTGCGGGCTGGGTTTTTCGCTGAGCCAGATCGGCTTTTGCTTGGCGCGCGCGGCGATATTCGGCGTGTGCGCCGCATCGGTCTGCGGCGCATGGCTGGAACAGCCCGCCAAGGTGGCGGACACAGCCACCGCGATGGCTTGAGCCAAGCGGGTCAATGCGTCTGAACTGATGGCTTTGCGAATAGGTGACGACATTGGCTGGAAGTAAGTTCCGGGCAAAAATGTCGGGCGATTCTAGAAAGCACACCCTGCGCGGTCAACCTTTCAGAATTGTTGCAACCTTGAGCGATCCCTTTAGAACTTGTCCTTCCAGGCTCGAAGAGCAGCAAAAACCATATCGGGCGCCGAGTTATCGGTGCCGGTCCGTTCGTCCGCTTTTTCTTTAACGGATGTTTCACCGGCGCGCAAGAACGGGTTTGTGAGCTTTTCCAGCGCCAGTGTCGACGGCAGCGTCATGATTGCGGATTCGCGTTGTCGGGTGACTTTGGCCAGACGCTCGGCGGTGTCCGGATTGTTCGGTTCGACGGCCGCCGCAAACTTCAGATTGCCGAGGGTGTATTCGTGGGTGCAGTAGACCAGCGTGTCTTCCGGCAACGCAGCGAGGCGTGTCAGCGAGCTGTACATTTGCTGTGGCGTGCCTTCAAACAACCGTCCGCAGCCGGCGGCAAACAGTGTGTCGCCGCAGAACAGCAATCCGTGATGGTAATAGGCGATATGCCCCAGGGTGTGGCCAGGGACCGCGATGACGTCGAAGTCCCAGCCGAGCACATTGACCTTGTCGTTGTCTTTGAGCGCAACGTCCCGCGCCGGGATTTTCTCGCTGGCCGGGCCATAGACCTTTGCGTCCGTCGCTTTCTTCAGCTGTTCGACGCCGCCGACATGGTCATGATGGTGATGAGTGATCAGAATATCACTCAGTACCCAGCCCGGATTGGCCGCCAGCCAGGCTTGTACGGGGGCGGCATCACCCGGGTCGACGACCGCGCAGCGCTTGCTGCCGTGGTCTTGTAACAGCCAGATGTAGTTGTCGGTGAAGGCGGGCAGGGCAGTGATCTGTATCATCGTCGGATTCGCCAAACGGAAATCAATGGCGCATCTTAGAACTTCCTGGCGTGTTGGAGAATGCAATGACTGATAAAGCGTTCGCACAGGCTGATCCCGACTGGCTGGCGTTGATCAGCGCGGCCCGCGATTGGCTGGCCGGTCCCCTCGGGCAATTTCTGCTGGACGAAGAGCGGCGCATGCTCGAAGACGAGCTCGGGCGGTTCTTTGGTGGCTATCTGGTGCATTACGGTCCTTCGGCCCAGCCCCCTCCGTCAGCGCCGCAGGTGCAGCGCAATGTGCGCTTGGGCGCGCCATTACCGGGAGTCGAGATCGTCTGTGAGGAGCAGGCCTGGCCGCTGAGCGAGCATGCTGCCGATGTGGTGGTGCTGCAGCATGGCCTGGATTTCTGCCTGTCGCCCCACGGATTGCTCCGTGAAGCGGCAAGTAGCGTTCGCCCCGGCGGGCATCTGCTGATCATCGGCATCAATCCCTGGAGCAGTTGGGGCCTGCGGCATGTGTTTGCCCAGGATGCGCTGCGCAAGGCGCGCTGCATTTCGCCATCACGGGTCGCGGACTGGCTGAACCTGCTGGGTTTCGCGCTGGAGAAACGCCGCTTCGGGTGCTATCGTCCGCCGCTTGCGTCACCGGCATGGCAGGCCCGCCTGGCCGGTTGGGAACGCAAGGCCGGTGACTGGCAGTTGTCGGGCGGCGGCTTCTATTTGCTGGTGGCGCGCAAGATCGTGGTGGGCTTGCGACCGGTCCGTCAGGAACGTCGCGAGCCGATGGGCAAGTTGATCCCTTTGCCGATGGCCAAGGTCAACCGTCGCAACATCGAACCGTAATACACACTTTTTATTTGCGGCCGGGCTTGTCCCGGCTTCGGGCGTCGTCGATCAGCGATCGGCGGGCCAGCGCATTTTCTGGATAGATTGGCATGAGCGATAGCGTAGAACTGTTCACCGACGGCGCCTGCAAGGGCAACCCTGGCCCCGGCGGCTGGGGCGCACTGCTGGTGTGCAAGGGCGTTGAAAAGGAACTCTGGGGCGGCGAAGCCAATACCACCAACAACCGTATGGAGCTGATGGGCGCGATCCGTGGCCTTGAAGAACTCAAGCGTCCCTGTGAGGTGCTGCTGGTGACCGACTCCCAGTACGTGATGAAAGGCATTAACGAGTGGATGGACAACTGGAAGAAGCGCGGCTGGAAAACCGCAGCGAAAGAGCCGGTGAAAAACGCTGACCTGTGGAAATTGCTCGACGAGCAGGTCAACCGCCACAAGGTCACCTGGAAGTGGGTACGCGGGCACATCGGCCATCACGGCAACGAACGGGCCGACCAGTTGGCCAACCGTGGCGTCGATGAGGTGCGCGGGTACAAGCAGGACTGATTTAGGCTCCACCGATACACCGAGTTGCAGCAATCGCGAGCAAGCTCGCTCCCACATTCGATCGGCGTCGAGCACAGAATTTGTGATCGTCACCAGTCCACTGTGGGGGCGAGCTTGCTCGCGATGGGCGCAACACGGTCCACCTGAAAGACCCCGGCGGGCGTGTTAACATCGCCGCTTTTGCACGATTGACCGATTGAGAGCTGAGCACTGATGGCCACCAGATCCGTTGTACTCGACACCGAAACCACCGGCATGCCGGTGACCGACGGCCACCGGATTATCGAAATCGGTTGTGTCGAGCTGATCGGCCGACGCCTGACGGGCCGGCACTTTCACGTGTACCTGCAACCCGATCGCGAAAGTGACGAGGGCGCAATCGGCGTCCACGGCATCACCAACGAATTCCTCGTGGGCAAGCCGCGTTTTGCCGAGGTGGCCGAAGAGTTCTTCGAGTTCATCAAGGGTGCGCAGCTGATCATCCATAACGCGGCGTTCGACGTTGGCTTCATCAACAACGAATTCGCCCTGATGGGCCAGCAGGACCGTGCGGACATCACGCAGCACTGCTCGATCCTCGACACCCTGATGATGGCCCGGGAGCGTCACCCGGGGCAGCGCAACAGCCTCGACGCCCTGTGCAAGCGCTATGGCGTCGACAACTCTGGCCGTGAACTGCACGGCGCCTTGCTCGACTCCGAGATTCTCGCCGACGTCTACCTGACCATGACCGGGGGGCAGACCAGTCTGTCCCTGGCCGGCAACGCCTCCGATGGCAATGGCTCGGGGGAAGGGGCGGACAACTCGGCCACCGAGATTCGTCGTTTGCCGGCGGATCGCCAGCCGACGCGCATCATCCGCGCCAGCGAAGACGATCTGGCCCGCCACGCGGCGCGCCTGGAAATCATCAGCAAATCCGCTGGCGCTCCGGCGTTGTGGTTGCAGTTGGCCGAGGCTGAAGCGCAGGCATAACACCCTATTTGGCAGACACTGCTTTTGTGGCGAGGGGGCTTGTCGGAACGCCGCACCGCCCCGTTGGAGCGCGAAGCGGTCCCGTGTTTATTCAGGCAAATGACGTTTGCAGTAATTACGACTGCTTCGCAGCCGGACGGGGGCAAGCCCCCTCGCCACAAAGTGGTGCATCCCGCTCGCCACATCCGCTGCAACACTCTACCCTGAGGTGACTGGCAGGCTCTGGTCTGCCGCCTCAGGACACTGAGCCAAATGTATAAAGATTTGAAATTCCCGGTCCTGATTGTCCATCGCGACATCAAGGCCGACAGCGTCGCCGGCGACCGCGTGCGGGGGATTGCCCGGGAGCTGGAGCAGGAAGGATTCAGCGTCGTTTCGGCGGTGGACTACACCGAAGGACGACTGGTGGCGTCGACCTACCATGGCCTGTCCTGCATGTTGATTGCGTCTGAAGACGCCAGCACCCACTCCCATCTGTTGCAAAACATGGCCGAACTGATCGGGCTGGCACGGGTGCGTGCGCCGGATCTGCCGATCTTCGCCTTGGGCGAAAAAGTGACCCTGGAAAACGCGCCCGCCGACGCCATGGCCGAACTCAATCAGTTGCGTGGCATTCTTTACCTGTTTGAAGACACCGTGCCTTTTCTCGCCCGGCAGGTGGCCCGCGCCGCACGCAAATACCTCGATGGCCTGCTGCCGCCGTTTTTCAAGGCGTTGGTGCAACACACGGCGGACTCCAACTACTCCTGGCACACCCCCGGTCACGGCGGTGGCGTGGCGTATCACAAAAGTCCGGTCGGGCAGGCGTTCCATCAGTTTTTCGGGGAGAACACCCTGCGCTCGGATCTTTCGGTGTCGGTGCCGGAACTCGGTTCATTGCTCGATCACACGGGCCCCCTGGCTGAGGCCGAGGCGCGCGCGGCACGCAACTTTGGTGCTGATCACACCTTTTTCGTGATCAATGGCACGTCCACAGCCAACAAGATTGTCTGGCACTCGGTAGTCGCTCGCGATGACCTGGTGCTGGTGGATCGCAATTGCCACAAGTCGGTGTTGCATTCGATCATCATGACCGGCGCCATCCCGTTGTACTTGTGTCCGGAACGTAATGAGCTGGGGATCATCGGCCCGATTCCCCTGAGTGAGTTCAGCCGCGAATCGATCCAGGCCAAGATCGACGCCAGTCCGCTGACCAAGGGGCGTTCACCGAAGGTCAAGCTCGCGGTGGTGACCAATTCGACATATGACGGCCTTTGCTACAACGCCGAGCTGATCAGGCAACAACTGGGCAATAGCGTCGAGGTATTGCACTTCGACGAGGCCTGGTACGCCTACGCGGCGTTTCATGAATTTTTTGCCGGGCGCTACGGTATGGGCACGTCCCGTGATGAAGACAGCCCGCTGGTGTTCACCACCCATTCCACCCACAAGTTGCTGGCAGCCTTTAGTCAGGCGTCGATGATTCACGTGCGCGATGGCGGCGCCCGGCAACTGGACCGGGATCGCTTCAACGAAGCGTTCATGATGCACATCTCGACCTCGCCGCAGTACGGCATCATCGCCTCGCTGGATGTGGCTTCAGCGATGATGGAAGGACCGGCCGGGCGTTCGCTGTTGCAGGAAATGTTCGACGAAGCCCTGAGTTTTCGCCGGGCGCTGGCCAATTTGCGCCAGCACATTGCCGCCGATGACTGGTGGTTTTCGATCTGGCAACCGCCGTCGGCGGAAGGCATCGAGCGGGTCGTCACCGAAGACTGGTTGCTGCAACCCGATGCCGACTGGCATGGCTTTGGCGGCGTGACCGACGATTATGTGTTGCTCGACCCGATCAAGGTCACGCTGGTGATGCCTGGGTTGACGGCTGGTGGCGCCCTCAGCGAGCGCGGGATTCCGGCGGCGGTGGTCAGCAAGTTCCTTTGGGAGCGTGGCCTGGTGGTCGAGAAGACCGGGCTGTATTCGTTCCTGGTGCTGTTCTCGATGGGCATCACCAAGGGCAAGTGGAGCACGCTGCTCACTGAATTGCTGGAGTTCAAGCGCAGCTATGACGCCAACGTCAGCCTGGTCAGTTGCCTGCCTTGCGTGGCGCAAGAGAATGTCGCGCGCTATCAAGGCATGGGGCTGCGTGATCTGTGCGATCAGTTGCATGCCTGTTATCGCAGCAATGCCACCGCCAGGCACCTAAAGCGCATGTACACCGTACTGCCGGAAGTCGCGATGAAGCCGGCGGACGCCTATGATCAATTGGTGCGGGGTGAAGTCGAAGCCGTGTCGATCGATGCGCTGAACGGGCGGATCGCCGCGGTGATGCTGGTGCCGTACCCGCCCGGCATTCCATTGATCATGCCGGGTGAGCGCTTTACCGAGTCGACCCGCTCGATCATCGATTACCTGGCGTTTGCCCGCACGTTCGATAGCAGTTTCCCGGGGTTCGTTGCTGATGTGCACGGATTGCAACACGAAGATCAGGGCAGTGGACGGTGCTACACCGTCGATTGCATCAAGGAGTGAGGACCTTTCCCAGTATGCAGCCGGTTATAAATCCGAATTACCCAGGGTTGTCGGTACGGGTTGCCGATGAAGGTTTTGCCGCCTACATCTGGGGCAGTGATTTCAGTTTTGAAGTCGCGGCCTACGGTGCGGCCGAAATCGGCAAACCGGTAGCACAGTGGCCGGTCACCTCGATCACGCCTTATCGCAAGTGTTACGGCATCGACCCCGAGGAATTCATCAGCTTTCGCGATGGCGCCGACAGCGCGATTTTCATGGCGTATCTGGATGACCAGCCCGTGGGGCACCTGGTGGTCAGCACCAACTGGAACGGCTTTGCCCATATCGACGAACTGGCGGTGCACGCACCGGCCCGAGGGCATGGCGTGGCCAAGGCCCTGCTGGATGTGGCGCAATTCTGGAGCCGCAAGAAAAAGCTCCCGGGCATCATGCTCGAAACCCAGAACAACAACCTGGGGGCCTGCCGGCTCTATGAGCGCTGTGGTTACGTAATTGGCGGGATCGACCACCTGCGCTATCGCGGCATTGATCCGAACACCGCTGAAGTAGCGCTGTTCTGGTATCGACTGTTCGAAAACCCGCTGGAAAACCCGTTCAGTTCGTCAGCATCGCCACGGCTTGTTCCGTGATGATGGCCAACAAGGTCTGAACGGCTGGTGAAGGTTCGGCGTTTTTCAGGGTCAGGGCGTAAAGACTGATCGGGACCGCTGGCGCCAGTGGGCAGGTGTCCAGTCCCGAGGCTTTGGCGCCGAGGGCGGTGAAGGGGTCGACGATGGCCAGGCCTTCGCCAGCCTCGACCATGCTGCGCATCATCTGATGCGTCTGGACCCGGGTCTGAATCACGGGAGCAGGACGCAAGACGTGCAGTTTGTTTTCCAGCGCCGGGCTCAGCGGGTCGTGCCCTTCCAGGCCGATCATCGATTGGCCGGCCAGATCCTGCAGTGAAATGTATTTCTGTTTCGGTTGCAGCCAGCCGTGGGGCGCGAGCAACTGAAGTTTGCCCTGGGCAATCACCTGACAATCGAGGTCGGCGTGATCGGGGTCATGCAGGCTCAGGCCCAAGTCGCTTTCACGCAGCAGCAGGCTTCTGACGATGTCGCGGGTGGGCTGGCTCAGCAGTGTGCAAGGCGCGTCGGGCAGGCGTCGGCGCAGGGCGGCGATGCTGTGTGGCAATAATTGGTTAGCCAGAGGCGGGGTGCAGATGATGCGCAGCGGCGCCGCCAGGTATTGCCTGAGGCTGTTGGCCAGGCGCTGTACGGGTTCAAGCGCATCGTAGACCCGGACAATTTCCACCTGCAATTCCCGCGCTTCGCGGGTGGCCTGCAATCGTCCGCGCACGCTGGCGAACAACATGAAACCCAGCTGATCCTCGGCGTCGCGCAGCAAACGCTCGACTTCGGCCACCGGCAACTGCAGCCATTCGGCGGCGGTGCCCAGGTGACCGGTCTGCAGGAGCGCCTGGATCACTTCGATATGGCGTAAGCGCATGCGTGAAGTCCATGTTCAGCAGGTGGAGGAGTCAGTGGCTGAATCCTACCCCAAGTCCGCGCATATGACTTCTGCTCATAACGACGAGTTATGAAACGCTGGCGGTTTGCGGTTCGCGAGTAATGGTAATGCCGGTTTGCACCAACAGAAACTCATTGTCGTCGACCTTGTTGAGGCGGTCGCCAATGGCCAGCTTGTAGGTGGTGACAGGCCCTGAACCATCTGCCGCCGGGGTGGAATCCTGGAACTCGTGCACCGAATAAATACGGCCTTCCGCGTCTCTTGCATGGAACTGACCGACGAGTACTGCTGCCATCTGCTTAGAACCTCTGGAGATAAATCACTCAATTTGCGGCACTGTAGACCGTGCTTGGGCGAGGTAAGTTTTCCTACAGGAAAAAAATAGTCAGGGAGGGTATTTTCAGTCGCCCGCTGCCTGAATCGTCATCTATAACTACAAGCTCTCCATATCGGACAGTCGAGAAACTCCCATGAGCAACGTCTATACGATCGCCGTGTTGGTCGGCAGCTTGAGAAAGGAATCGATCAACCGCAAAGTCGCGCGGGCCCTGGTAGAACTGGCTCCGGCCAATCTCAAGCTCAACATCGTCGAAATTGGCGATCTGCCGCTCTATAACGAAGACATCGATGGCGCTTCACCGCCGGCAGCCTACAGTACTTTCCGACAACAGGTGAGCTCATCCGACGCGGTGTTGTTTGTGACCCCGGAATACAACCGTTCGGTGCCGGCGCCGTTGAAAAACGCGATTGACGTGGGCTCGCGTCCGTATGGCAAAAGTGCATGGAGCGGTAAGCCGGGAGCCGTTATCAGTGCTTCGCCGGGGGCCGTCGGCGGGTTTGGTGCCAACCACAACCTGCGTCAATCCATGGTGTTTCTCAATGTGCCGATGATGCAGCAACCGGAGGCCTATCTGGGGAACGCCGGTTCGGCGTTCGACGAGGCGGGCAAGTTGTCCGAGTCGGTCAAGCCGCTCCTGCAGCGTTTCATCAATGCTTATGGGCAATGGGTCGAACAGCACAAGAAACTCTGATGTTCATTGGCCAGCGCTTAGTCCTGCGAAGCGCTGGGTGGTTATCTCTTTAGACCGGGTTGACCCCTTCGCGAGCAAGCCCGCTCCCACAGGGATCTTCAGTGGATACAAGACTTGTGTTCGGCTGAGGCCCAATGTGGGAGCGGGCTTGCTCGCGAAGGGGGCGGGTCAGGCAATACGAGACTCAACTCTGCCCCGGCACATTCGGCCAAAGATCCGCCACCAGAAACAGTCGCTCGGCCTCTTCCCAGTCGCCGCTGGCATTTTCCGTCAGGCGCACCAGCAACTGTGCCGGCGCCAGCGGGTCCAGGTCGTTGAGCCACGCCTGCATCTGTTCTGGGTTCCAGGTGTGCTCCGCCGAATAATGCGCCGGCGCCAGCCAGGCGTGGCGGGGCAGGGGTTGCCAACGCCCCGGAGGGCTCTGGGCCAACAACGCCGGCCAATCCTTTTGATGCAACCAGCGACCTCGCAAATGCTGCGGATGGGCACCCGATGGCGGGGCGGCCTGTCCGGGCCACGGATATAGCAAATACCCTCCCAGCCACAAATGCGCGCTGAACGCATGGATGTCCAGCGACGCCAGCACCTCACGGCTCTCGGGGCGTGCGGAAATCGGCAATTGATGCTGGCTCAGGTGTGCCAGTTTGCGGTCGAGCCGGTCGTGGCACCCCGGACCCAGCCACTGGGCGGTGTCGTGCCCGTCGCCGGATTGCGGGCCGAGGTAGAGCTTGATCGCCAATTCCAGGTGATGCACGCCGTCGCGGTCGCGCAGCAGCATGTCCAGTTCACCCAGGGTGTGCCCTTCGCGGCGAATCGGCATGTTGGCGGCAATCAGCTCAATGCCCGGCGCATGCTGCACGGCAAATTGCCAGAGGCGTTCGTAGTACAGACCCAGGCGCCGGGTCCGGGCCTGGGCCAGCCAGTGCAGCAAGCCATAACTGTCCCGGTCCAGCTGGCGCAGCCAATGTTCCAGCCGTTGCGGTGCCTGCACCCAGTCGCTGCCGGCCAACGGGTGACGCTGCGGCCACGGGGTATCGCCCAGCATGGGCGGGGCGAGGATGACCCACGCCAGGTCACGCACTTCGGGATGGCGTAACTGATGGGGCAGGTGGAGCAAATCCGGAAATAGCATCATCTTGCGAGCATAGCCCGAAACCCGGGCACACCCTTGAAGCTGAAAGGATTTTGTCTACGGGCGGCTTTCGCCCATAATCGTGGTTTTCGCCGCCACGCAGATCCCCGCAGGAGCCCCATGGAGCAATTTCGCAATATCGGCATCATCGGTCGCCTGGGCAGTTCCCAGGTGCTGGATACCGTCCGCCGACTGAAACGGTTTCTGCTCGATCGTCACCTGCACGTGATCCTCGAAGACACCATCGCCGAAGTGCTGCCAGGGCACGGCCTGCAAACCTCGTCGCGCAAGATGCTCGGCGAAGTCTGCGACATGGTCATTGTGGTCGGCGGTGACGGCAGCCTGCTCGGTGCCGCCCGGGCGCTGGCCAAGCACAACATTCCAGTGCTCGGCATCAACCGTGGCAGCCTGGGCTTCCTCACCGACATCCGTCCCGATGAGCTTGAAACCAAGGTCGCCGAAGTGCTGGACGGCCACTATCTGGTGGAAAACCGCTTCCTGCTGCAGGCCGAAGTCCGCCGCCACGCCGAGGCCATCGGCCAGGGCGATGCACTTAACGATGTGGTGCTGCATCCAGGCAAATCGACCCGGATGATCGAATTCGAGCTGTACATCGATGGCCAGTTCGTCTGCAGCCAGAAGGCCGACGGCCTGATCGTCGCCACGCCGACCGGTTCCACCGCCTATGCGCTGTCCGCCGGCGGACCGATCATGCATCCCAAGCTCGATGCTATTGTGATTGTGCCGATGTACCCCCATACCTTGTCGGGTAGACCCATCGTGGTCGATGGCAACAGTGAGCTGAAAATCGTCGTGTCCAAGGATATGCAGATTTACCCGCAGGTCTCGTGTGACGGGCAGAACCACTTTACCTGCGCGCCAGGCGACACCATTACCGTCAGTAAAAAGGCCCAGAAGTTGCGGCTGATTCACCCGCTCGACCACAACTACTATGAAGTCTGCCGGACCAAGCTCGGCTGGGGCAGCAAGTTGGGGGGTGGAGGCGACTGATGCTCGATCCCGCGCGTAGCTACGACCTTATCGGTGACGTGCACGGTTGCGCTCTGACCCTGGAGCACTTGCTCGACCGACTCGGTTATCACAAGCAGGGGGGCGTTTGGCAGCACGCGTCGCGCATGGCGGTGTTCGTCGGCGATATCATCGACCGCGGCCCGCGGATTCGCGAGGCGCTGCATATCGTCCACGACATGGTCGAGGCCGGGCAGGCGCTGTGCATCATGGGCAACCATGAATTCAACGCGCTGGGCTGGAGTACGCCGGCGCTGCCCGGCAGCGGCAAGCAGTTCGTGCGCGAGCACACGCCGCGCCATGCCCGCCTGTTGCACGAAACCCTGACCCAGTTCGAACACCATCCGGGTGACTGGCACGACTTCCAGCAATGGTTCTACGAGTTGCCATTGTTCGTCGATGCCGGGCGTTTTCGCGTGGTCCATGCCTGTTGGGATGCCGGGCTGATCGAGCCGCTGCGGGCGTTGTTCCCCGACGGTCGTGTCGACGAGCATTTTCTTCAGGCGTCGGCGGAGTCGGGCTCCTTTGCCTGCACCGTATTCGATCGCCTGCTGCGCGGCACGGACATGCGCTTGCCCCATGGCCTGACCATGACCAGCGGCGACGGGCTGGTACGTTCATTCTTCCGGACCAAGTTCTGGGAAGACGACCCGAAAACCTACGGCGACATCGTGTTCCAGCCGGATGCACTGCCGGAACCCGTGGCCCGGACGCCGCTGACGTCCAGCGAAAAGAACAGTTTGCTGCGCTATGGCATCGATGAGCCGCTGTTGTTCGTCGGCCACTACTGGCGCAGCGGCAAACCGGCACCGATCCGGCCGAACCTGGCCTGCCTGGATTACAGCGCGGTGCTCTACGGCAAACTGGTTGCCTATCGACTGGATCAGGAAAAACGCCTGGATCCGCAAAAATTCGTCTGGGTCGATGTCGAGCGGCCGGAGGTGCTGCAATGAGTGCTGTAGCGGTATTGCGTCTGCCCCTGGCGGTGGACTTGAGCGGTTTCGTCACCCTGCTCAAGCGCATGCAGGTGCCCCATCGGGTCAGCGAAGAAGCTGGCGAGCAAGTGCTGTGGGTGCCGGACAACATCAGTGAAGACGTGCGTGCGCTGTACGAACGCTTTCCCGCGGGTGACCCCGACCAACAGCTGGACATTCCGGTGGCGCAGACCATCACGCGTCCCGGATTCGTCGAGCAATTGAAATATGCCAGGGCCACCGCGCTGGTGCTGCTGCTGAGCCTGATTGTCGGCGCGGTGACCATGCTGGGCGACAACCTTGAAACGATGCGCTGGCTGACCTTTCTCGAGTTCCGCGTGGTCGGCGAATACCTTCACTTCACGCCGCTGGCCGACAGCCTGGCGGCGGGGCAGTGGTGGCGGCTGTTCACGCCGATGCTGATCCACTTCGGCATCCTGCACCTGGCGATGAACGGCATGTGGTATTGGGAGCTGGGGCGGCGCATCGAGTCGCGCCAGGGCAGTATCAACCTGATCGGCCTGACCTTGCTGTTCAGCCTGGTGTCCAACTACGCCCAGTATTACTTCAGCGGCCCGACCTTGTTCGGTGGTTTGTCCGGCGTACTGTACGGTCTGCTCGGGCATTGCTGGATCTTCCAGCTGCTGGCGCCGAATCCGGCTTATCGCTTGCCGCGTGGCGTGCTGGTGATGATGCTGGTGTGGTTGCTGCTGTGCCTGTCCGGGCTGGTCTCGATGATCGGCTTCGGCGAAATCGCCAACGCGGCCCACGTCAGTGGGTTACTCATCGGATGCTTCACCGGTTTGTTGGGCGGTTTGTATAACCGCCGTAAACTGGCCGCCTAATTCAGATATGCAATAAAGAGACGGAGACCCAATGTCCTCTTTTAACGAAATGATCAAGAACATCACCTCCGATATCTACGAGAGCCTGAAACTGGCCGTGGAAATCGGCAAATGGTCCGACGGTGGCAAACTCACCGCCGAACAACGCGAGCTGTCGCTGCAGGCGATGATCGCCTGGGAAATCCAGAACCTGCCCGAGGACCAGCGTACCGGCTACATGGGGCCGCAGGAATGCGCCTCGAAGTCGATCGAAGTGCCGAACATCCTGTTCAAGTCGGATGCCATCCATTGATCGAGATTGGCCGCGGTGCAATCAGCAAAATGTCGGCACGCCTTGACGGGTCGAACGTGCAATATGCTTTCCGTCTGGGCGAAACCGAGGTCCCGGTCAATCCGTTGATCGGCACCACGGTACGCCTGGAATACCTGGGTGCAATCCACTGCATCCATTGCGGGCGCAAGACCAAGACCAGTTTCAGCCAGGGTTACTGCTACCCGTGCATGACCAAACTGGCCCAGTGCGACGTCTGCATCATGAGCCCGGAGCGCTGCCACTACGACGCCGGCACGTGCCGGGAGCCGGAGTGGGGCGAGAAGTTCTGCATGACCGATCACGTGGTGTACCTGGCCAACTCGTCGGGGGTGAAAGTCGGGATTACCCGTGCCACCCAGTTGCCGACCCGCTGGCTCGACCAGGGGGCGAGCCAGGCTTTGCCGATCATGCGCGTATCGACCCGGCAACAGTCCGGTTTCGTCGAGGACCTGTTCCGTAGCCAGGTGGCCGACAAGACCAACTGGCGTGCTTTACTCAAGGGCGATGCGGTAGCGGTGAACCTGGCCGAGGTTCGCGATCAACTGTTCGACAGCTGCGCTGAAGGCCTGCTGGGGTTGCAGGAGCGATTTGGCTTGCAGGCGATCCAGACCGTTACCGGTGTCGAGCCGCTGGAAATCCGCTACCCGGTCGAGCAGTACCCGGCGAAGATTGTCAGCTTCAACCTGGACAAGAACCCGATTGCCGAAGGCACGCTGATGGGGGTCAAGGGCCAATACCTGATCTTCGATACCGGCGTGATCAATATTCGTAAATACACGGCTTACCAGCTCGCCGTGCATCAGTAAGGACTCCAGCATGCGCACCGAACAACCGAAGATGATTTACCTGAAGGACTATCAGGCGCCCGAGTACCTGATCGACGAAACACACCTGACCTTCGAGTTGTACGAGGACCACAGCCTGGTCCATGCGCAACTGGTGATGCGCCGCAATCCCGAGCGTGGCCCGGGCCTGCCACCGCTGGTGCTGGACGGCCAGCAGCTGGAACTGCTGTCGGTGACCCTGGCCGACCAGGAGCTTTCTGCGGCGCAGTATCAACTGACCGAGAATCACCTGACCCTGCACCCGACCAGCGCTACCTTCACGGTCGATACCAGCGTCAGGATCCACCCGGAAACCAACACCGCGCTGGAAGGCCTGTACAAATCCGGCACGATGTTCTGCACCCAGTGCGAGGCCGAAGGCTTTCGCAAGATCACCTATTACCTCGACCGCCCGGACGTCATGAGCACGTTCACCACCACGGTGGTCGCGGAACAACACAGCTATCCGGTGCTGTTGTCCAACGGCAACCCGATTGCTTCCGGTCCTGGCGAAGACGGCCGGCACTGGGCGACTTGGGAAGACCCGTTCAAGAAACCGGCGTACCTGTTTGCGCTGGTGGCCGGTGACCTGTGGTGCGTCGAAGACAGCTTCACCACCATGAGCGAGCGCAATGTCGCGCTGCGCATTTACGTCGAGCCGGAAAACATCGACAAGTGCCAGCACGCCATGAACAGCCTGAAGAAATCCATGCGCTGGGACGAAGAGGTCTACGGTCGCGAGTACGATCTGGACATCTTCATGATCGTCGCCGTGAATGACTTCAACATGGGTGCCATGGAGAACAAGGGTCTCAACATCTTCAACTCCAGCGCCGTGCTGGCCAAGGCCGAAACCGCCACCGACGCCGCGCACCAGCGGGTCGAGGCCATCGTTGCCCACGAATACTTCCACAACTGGTCGGGCAACCGCGTGACCTGCCGCGACTGGTTCCAGCTGTCGCTCAAGGAAGGCTTCACCGTGTTCCGCGATGCCGGTTTCTCCTCGGACATGAACTCGGCCACGGTCAAGCGCATCCAGGACGTGGCGTACCTGCGCACCCACCAGTTCGCCGAAGACGCCGGCCCCATGGCCCACGCCGTGCGCCCGGACAGCTTCATCGAGATTTCCAACTTCTACACCCTGACCGTGTACGAAAAGGGCTCGGAAGTGGTCGGCATGATCCACACCTTGCTCGGCGCCGAAGGCTTCCGCAAAGGCAGCGACTTGTACTTCGAACGCCATGACGGCCAGGCCGTGACCTGCGATGACTTCATCAAGGCCATGGAAGATGCCAATGGCGTCGACCTGACCCAGTTCAAGCGCTGGTACAGCCAGGCCGGTACACCGCGTCTGGCGGTGAGCGAGTCCTACGACGCCGCGGCGAAAACCTACAGCCTGACTTTCCGCCAGAGCTGCCCGGAAACCCCGGACAAGGTGCAAAAACTGCCGTTCGTGATCCCGGTCGAGCTGGGGCTGCTGGATGCCAAAGGGGCAGCGATTGCCCTGCGTCTGTCCGGTGAAGCCACTGCACAAGGCACTTCGCGGGTCATTTCCGTGACCGAAGCCGAGCAGACCTTCACCTTCGTCGACATTGCTGAACAACCGCTGCCATCGTTGCTGCGTGGCTTCTCGGCGCCGGTGAAACTGAGCTTCCCGTACAACCGCGACCAGTTGATGTTCCTGATGCAGCACGACAGCGATGGCTTCAACCGCTGGGATGCCGGCCAGCAACTGTCGGTGCAGGTGCTGCAGGAATTGATCGCCCAGCAGCAGAAGGGCGAAGCACTGGTGCTCGATCAGCGTCTGGTGTCGGCGTTGCGCACGGTGCTCTCGGACGAGTCGCTGGATCAGGCCATGGTCGCCGAAATGCTCTCGCTGCCAAGCGAAGCGTACCTGACCGAAATCAGCGAAGTGGCGGATGTCGAAGCCATTCACACCGCCCGTGAGTTCGCCCGCAAGCAACTGGCCGATGCGTTGTTCGATGGCCTGTGGCTGCGTTATCAGGCCAATCGCGAATCGTCGAAGCAGACGCCGTATTTGGCCGAAGCCGAGCATTTCGCCCGTCGTGCCCTGCAGAACATCGCGCTGTCGTACCTGATGCTCAGCGGCAAGCCAGAGGTTCTGGCGGCGACGCTGGAGCAGTTCGACGCGTGCGACAACATGACCGAGCGCCTGACTGCACTCGCCGTGTTGGTCAATTCGCCGTTCGAAGCAGAGAAAGCCAAGGCGCTGGCCAGTTTCGCCGAGCACTTCAAGGACAACCCGCTGGTCATGGATCAGTGGTTCAGCGTCCAGGCCGGCAGCGTATTGCCGGGAGGGCTTGCACGGGTCAAGGCGTTGATGCAGCACCCGGCGTTCAACATCAAGAACCCGAACAAGGTGCGGGCACTGGTCGGTGCGTTTGCCGGGCAGAACCTGATCAACTTCCATGCGGCGGATGGTTCCGGGTATCGCTTCCTGGCGGATCTGGTGATTGAGCTGAACGGTTTCAATCCGCAGATCGCTTCTCGCCAGTTGGCGCCTTTGACTCGCTGGCGCAAGTATGACGATGCTCGTCAGGCGCTGATGAAAGGGGAACTGGAGCGGATTCGGGCTTCGGGGCAGTTGTCCAGTGATGTGTTTGAGGTGGTCAGCAAAAGCCTGGCTTGATCCTGCTGCCGCGCAGTGCCAGTCACTGCGCGGCGTGCAAGTTACGGCAGCGAGAAAAACTTCGTGGCCAGTTCCTTGTCGATGTGGCCGCGGTGGATGACGATTTTCTGGTGAGGGTTTTGTGCCTTGGCCAGTGCCGTGGCATTGGTTGCAAAGCGCTGTTCTTTGGTTTTCAGGCTGGCCGCGGTGTAATTTTTGTCATCATCATTTTCTGTTTTGTAATGAAAGTGTGCATACCACAAGGGCTGTTTGTCACGGTTCAATAGGACGTATTCCTGCAAAAAGTCCTGGCGTCCGGTTTTCAGTTGTTCGCGCTTGCCGTTTTTTTGCGGGTGAATTTCGTTGCGACTCAACAGATACTCCACGGCTTCGCTGGTAGGGGCTTGGGCCAGGGACATTTGGATGCGCAGCTGTGTTGCCTTGTCGTTGACTGTTTGCGCCTTGTCCCGTAGTTTTTTGCCGAGGTCGGCATCCTTCTGCGAGTTTTGCGGTTCGCTGTCATGGCCCTTCAGGCGCTCCGCATAGTCGATTAGAGTCTTTGCTGTGTTCTGCAAGCACTCTTCGATTCCCTTAGGATGGCTCGCCCCTCGTGCGTAGCCCTCGAATTTTTGCATCAGGTCATCGATTTTTTTCAACGCCTTTCGAGCATCGCCCTTGAATTGTGGCGAGGGAGTGACTCGCACTTTCGGTGCGGGCTTTATCGCTTCGACGACTTCTACCCAGGCATTCGTCTTATCTTTGTGGAAGGAGGCCAGTAGCTCGCCTTCGAAAGGGCTTTTGATGTCGACAATGTCTGTGTCCTGTTTCGCCACTCGCGGCCGGATGTCACCGATCATTGCGCCTTTGGCAGTTTTGATGACCCGCTTGCGGGAGGGCGATTTGGCGGGAAGTTCCGCTTTCGATGTCGGGGAGGGTGTTGCGGCGTTCGCCTGGTTCTTCAGTTCATCAGCCAGACGGCGCTCGGCATCGTCGCGCAATTGTCCAACGATGTCACACAGACGGGCGAACCGGTCCGGCTGCAATTCATCGGATCTAAAGATGTCAATACTGGTGAGCCCGACCATTGCTGTGTCGTAGTGTTTGACCAGGTTATACAGTACGGCAATACGATCGTCGCTTTTATAGTGCTTTGAGGCTTGAAGCTCAATATGGGACGTGGACACCAACAGCAGAGGCTCCAAAACGTCTTGCAGTGTTGCTGACATGTCGCTGCCAGGCTCCTTGGCGCTGAGGAAGCGCAAGGTGACCAGTTGGCAGACCTTGGTACTCAGCACGCTAGCTTCATTTTCGGGCCTGTCGCTGGTCAATCGCTTCCAAGCCTTGGCCCCCTCGCGCGACATCTCTTGAAGTTGGAGAAGCCGGCTCCCCACCTCAGTATGGAGCTTGAGCACCGTTTCGTAGATTTCGCAGCTCTTGCCCATGTATTCCAACAAACCATCCACTACGACAGTACCTTCGGTTAGCAGGGCTGTAGCGAGCTGCGCCGCATTACTATTGGAATGGGTGTACTTGCATTTAGCGGCTTCGAGATCCAGGCCTGCTATGGTGATTTGCGCACGAGCATTGTTGACCAGATTTTCCAGCAGGTCGCACTTTAGTTGAGTAGCGTTAGCATCACCCCCCAATGTAATCAATTCCTTGGTCTCGGCGAGTAACGTGACATAGCTTTTGCTCTGAGCATCCAGTTCCTTGGCGTAGCCTTGCCTGAGCCTCGCCCGTATCTGTTCAGGGTACGACGAATCGTTTTTTGTTGTCCGCACGAGGTCGTACGCGGTATCAACGCGCTTTTGTATTTGCGTCTGTTGCCCCAGGTACGTCTTGATATTCTGCGTTAGCTCTGCAATGCGTTGCTGCTTTTGGGCCTTCATCGCGGCGATTGTCTTCTTGCTGCCACCCCCGGGCGGCTTGGGTCCCGCCGGAGATGAATCACTCCCCGGCTTTTTTTTCGCTGATTGCGCGCACGGCACAAAATCCGCTTGTCCCTGGTGAACGTGTTCCACCGCTTGTGCAATGGGTGTGAGGGCTGTTGGACAGTCGTCGTTTGCGGGACGGCTGCTGGGTGAGGGGCCGCTTGCGGATCGAATCATTGCTTGCCGTCCGAGGGTGATTGATGCGCGCCACCATAGGGGAGCGGCAAGTCGGTTTCTGACAAAAAACGCTCATCGATACCATTCGCGGGACTGCATGAATCAGCCAAACACCGGCATAGACCGTCCATGGACAACTCGATCACCCTGCGCAATACCCGACCATTCACCCGGGCCGCATCCCCCCTCGGTTAACAAAAGATAACGTGGCGTCGATTGTCAGACATTAAAAAACACCGATAGGATAGGCCAGCTTCCGAAGGGGCTCTGGATTGCGGGTTTCAGGACTATGCTCTGAAACAGCCGGTCCAGACACGCACCCTTGAGGCGCCCAGAAAGGTTGAACGACCTAACAATAATAATGGGGGAAGGTTTATGAGTGAGCCTGTCATGGGTGTGGGTATCTGCCGCCCGCCGGCACTACGCAAATTCGCGTTGCTGGCCACAGCGCTCTCGCTGTTGGGCTCTGCCATGCTGTCGGCGCCTGCGCTGGCCGCGGCGGCGCCAGCATCCGACGTTGTTTATTCCATTGAATCCGCCAAGGCTGCCAAAAGCCTGATGCTCGATGTCGTCCATGCCGGCAAGCGCCTGGTGGCGGTCGGGGATCGTGGGCACATCCTGTATTCCGATGACCAGGGCGCCACCTGGACCCAGGCCAAGGTTCCGACCCGGGCATTGCTGACGTCGGTGTTCTTTGTCGATGACAAGCACGGCTGGGCCGTCGGCCACGACGCGCAGATCCTCGCCAGCGAGGACGGCGGTGTCACCTGGACCAAGCAATTCGAAGATCTGAAACGCGAATCGCCGCTGCTCGATGTCTGGTTCAAGGACGTCGACAGCGGCTTTGCCGTGGGCGCCTACGGCTCGCTGATGGAAACCACCGACGGTGGCAAGCATTGGGAAGACGCCAGCGACCGCCTGGATAACGAAGACCAGTACCACCTGAACGCGATCGCAGCGGTCAAGGACGCCGGGCTGTTCATCGTCGGCGAGCAGGGCAGCATGTTCCGCTCCGCTGATTGGGGCCAGACCTGGGAGAAGCTCGAAGGTCCGTACGAAGGCTCGCTGTTTGGCGTGATCGGCACGGCGCAGCCCAATACGCTGCTCGCCTACGGCCTGCGTGGCAACCTTTACCGTTCCACGGATTTCGGTAGCACCTGGGCGCAAGTCGAGCTCGAGGCTGAACGTGGCGCTCTGGAGTTCGGGCTGTCCGGCGGCACGCTGCTCGACGATGGTTCCATCGTGATCGTCGGCAACGGCGGTTCGGTGATTCGCAGCAGCGACAATGGCGAAACCTTCAAGGTGGTCAACCGTGCGGACCGTATTTCGGTTTCGGCGGTGACTGCGGCAGGCAATGGCAATCTGGTTCTGGCCGGGCAGGGCGGCGTTCGCGTCACCTCGCCAAACGGCACCGAGTCGGGCAAATGAGCCGGGTTAATAATAAGAAGGCGGAGCTATGACTTCCTTGAGTACTCATCACCAGGACAAGGCGACGTTCCTCGAGCGCCTGATCTTCAACAACCGCCCGGCAGTGATCACGATCTGCCTACTGGTCAGCATTTTCCTGTTCTGGCAGGCGACGCTGATCCGTCCGTCCACCAGCTTCGAAAAAATGATCCCGCTGGAGCATCCCTTCATCCAGAAGATGATGGAGCACCGCAACGATCTGGCGAACCTGGGCAACACGGTGCGGATCTCGGTGGAAGCCACCGATGGCGACATCTTCTCCAAGGAGTACATGGAGACCCTGCGTCAGATCAACGACGAAGTGTTCTACATCTCCGGTGTTGACCGTTCCGGCCTCAAGTCGCTGTGGAGCCCGAGCGTACGCTGGACCGAAGTGACGGAAGAGGGCTTCGCCGGCGGTGAAGTGATTCCGCAAAGTTACAACGGCTCCCAGGCCAGCCTCGATTTGCTGCGCAACAACGTGCTCAAGTCCGGTCAAGTCGGGCGTCTGGTGTCCAACGACTTCAAGTCGAGCATCGTCGACATTCCGTTGCTGGAGTCCTACCCGGACCCGCAGGACCAGGGCAAGCTGCTGGCGCTGGACTATCGCAAGTTCTCCCACGAGCTTGAAGACAAGATCCGCACCAAGTTCGAAGCGCAGAACCCGAATGTGAAGATCCACATCGTCGGTTTCGCCAAGAAGGTCGGTGACCTGATCGATGGCCTGGTGATGGTGGTGATGTTCTTCGGCATCGCCTTCGTGATCACCCTGATCCTCTTGCTGTGGTTCACCAACTGCCTGCGCAGTACCGTCGCCGTATTGAGCACGACGCTGGTGGCGGTGGTCTGGCAACTGGGGCTGATGCATTTCTTCGGCTTCGGGCTCGATCCTTATTCGATGCTGGTGCCGTTCCTGATCTTCGCCATCGGTATTTCCCACGGCGTGCAGAAGATCAACGGTATTGCCCTGCAATCGAGTGAAGCGGACAACGCCCTGACGGCGGCGCGCCGTACTTTCCGTCAATTGTTCCTGCCGGGGATGATCGCAATCCTCGCCGATGCCGTGGGTTTCATCACGCTGCTGATCATCGATATCGGCGTGATCCGCGAGCTGGCCATTGGTGCGTCCATCGGTGTGGCAGTGATCGTGTTCACCAACCTGATCCTGCTGCCGGTGGCGATTTCCTATGTCGGCATCAGCAAGCGTGCCGTAGCCCGTAGCAAGAAAGACGCAACCCGCGAACATCCGTTCTGGCGCCTGCTGGCGAATTTCGCCAGCGCCAAAGTCGCACCGGTTTCCATTCTGCTGGCGCTGATCGCCTTCGGTGGCGGCCTCTGGTACAGCCAGAACCTGAAGATCGGCGACCTCGACCAGGGTGCTCCGGAACTGCGTCCGGACTCGCGCTATAACAAGGACAACAACTTCATCATCAACAACTACTCGACCAGTTCCGACGTGCTGGTGGTGATGGTCAAGACCAAGTCTGAAGGCTGCTCGCGCTACGAAGCCATGGCGCCGATCGACGAGCTGATGTGGAAGATGCAGAACACCGAGGGCGTGCAGTCGGCGATCTCCCTGGTGACTGTGTCCAAGCAAATGATCAAGGGCATGAACGAAGGCAACCTGAAATGGGAAACCCTGTCGCGTAACCCTGATGTGCTGAACAACTCCATCGCCCGCGCCGACGGCCTGTACAACAACAGCTGCTCCCTGGCGCCGGTGCTGGTGTTCCTCAACGATCACAAGGCCGAGACCCTGGATCGTGCGGTGCATGCAGTGCAGGCGTTCGCCAAGGAAAACAACAAGGAGGGCCTGGAGTTCATCCTGGCTGCCGGTAACGCCGGGATCGAGGCGGCCACCAACGAGGTCATCAAGAAGTCCGAGCTGACCATCCTGGTCCTGGTGTACATCTGCGTCGCGGTCATGTGCATGATCACCTTCCGTTCGTGGGCGGCTACCTTATGCATCGTGCTGCCTCTGGTGCTGACCTCGGTACTCGGCAACGCCCTGATGGCCTTTATGGGCATTGGCGTGAAAGTGGCGACCCTGCCGGTCGTGGCGCTCGGGGTGGGGATTGGCGTGGACTACGGCATCTACATCTACAGCCGTCTGGAAAGCTTCCTGCGCGCCGGCCTGCCCCTGCAAGAGGCGTACTACCAGACGCTGAAGTCCACCGGTAAGGCCGTGCTGTTCACCGGTCTGTGCCTGGCCATCGGCGTGTGCACCTGGATCTTCTCAGCCATCAAGTTCCAGGCTGACATGGGGCTGATGCTGACCTTCATGCTGTTGTGGAACATGTTCGGTGCGCTGTGGCTGTTGCCGGCACTGGCGCGGTTCCTGATCAAGCCGGAGAAACTGGCGGGGCAGAAGGGCAACTCGCTGTTCGCCCACTGATCGATGCTGAAATGAAAAAGCCGCAACCTTGGGTTGCGGCTTTTTTTATATCTCAAATTCGCACCAGTCCCTGTAGGAGCGAGCTTGCTCGCGATGGTCGTCAACGAAAACGCTGGTTGGCAGGTGCCCCGCGGTGCTCTCCGGTTTATCGCGAGCAAGCTCGCTCCTACAAGGGGACGGTGATCAGGCAGGATCGCTGCCCAGCACTAGATTCAACGCGCTGCGCGCATCATCGAGTTGCACCAGGGCCGCATGCCGTGCGCCGAGGGCATCGCGGTTTTCGATGGCGGTCAGGATTGCCTTGTGTCGGGGTAGCGCCAGTTCATGCAGGTTCGGTCGCTGGTTCGAATGCTTCAAGGCTTCGGCAATGGCCACCGAGAGCATGTTGCACAGGTTGGCCAGCAAGTCGTTGTGCGTGGCGTCGGCGATGCGACTGTGGAAATCCAGGTCCGGCTGCAACAGCGCCTCCGGTGTCGGCGCGGCTTCCATGCGTTGGTAGGCCTCACCGATTGAGGCAATGTCTGCCTCCGTGGCGAATTGCGCGGCGAGGGCGGCAGCGGCCGGTTCGATGATGCTGCGCACACTGGTCAGCAGGTCGAAAAACCGGTTCTGCGGGCTGCTCTGCATCAACCAGTGCAGCACGTCCGGATCGAGCATGTGCCAGTCCTTGCGCGGCTTGACCACAGTCCCGACTCGCGGGCGGGAATACACCAGGCCCTTGGCAACCAATACTCGGGTGGCTTCGCGCAGCACCGGCCGGCTGACCGCATATTCTTCGCACAACAGCACTTCGGCTGGCAGTTTGTCGTCCGGTAGAAAACGTCCCGAGACGATCTGCATGCCCAGCTCCTGGACGATGCGCGAGTGCATGCTTTTGCGGTCGGAGGGTTTGCGGTAATCCATGGGGAGCGGCGCGGACCTGTGCGATGAGGTGTCGCGCATGATAGCAGGCACGGCGGATGAAGGTCGCTGGCGCGAAATTCTGGAAATGACGGGGATCAAGATGTGGGTGCGAGCTTGCTCGCGATGAGGGCGTGTCAGTCAACGAAGATGTTGGCGGTAAAACCGCTATCGCGAGCGAGCTCGCTCCCACAGGGGATGTGGTGCATGAGCTATCATTGCGTCTTTCTCATTCAAAGACTGATTGCCATGACTGCCCCTACCGATACCTTGCTCAATGCCCTCGAACACTGCGGAATGGTGGAAATTGACGGGCTGCATGCCTTCGAATTCGCCCTCGACGAGTTCGACAACCTGCACATTGAATGCATGGATGGCCGTGCGGCCAAACACTGGGAGTTCACCCCGGCGCAGATCCAGGCCGCGACCTTCGACAACTCGTTGCAAAGCTGGTTGATCACCGGTGATTCGGGTGAACACCGTTTGGTCTGCCTGGGCGATGTTGTCAGCGGCGACAACGAAGATGATGACCAGGACGATGCGTAATCTCTGGCCACTGTTGATGGCCGGCAGCATCGGCGCGATGGGCGTCCAGGCTGCATCCGCCGACGACTATCAACTGCTCGTGGGCTCCTACACCGCCGGTCAAAGCCAGGGGATCTATCGCCTGGCTTTCGACAGCGCCACCGGGCAGATCGATACCAGGCCCCTGCAAGTGATCAAAAGCGAAAACCCGTCGTGGCTGACCCTGTCGAAGGACCGACGATACCTGTTCGTGGTCAATGAAAACGGCCCGGGCCAGACCGATCCGGTCGGACGCGTCAGCAGTTACGCGATTGATCCCAAGACCCACGCGCTGAGCCTGATCAGTCAGGTGCAAAGCCTGGGCAACGAGCCGACCCATTCCAGCCTCAGTGCCGATGGCAGCCATTTGTTTGTCAGCAACTATTCGGTGGCCGAAGACCCGGGGGGCACCCTCGCGGTGGTGCCGGTGGCGGCCGATGGCAAGCTCAAACCGGTGGTGCAGATGAGCAGCCACCCGGCAAGCCGGGTCAATCCTGATCGGCAGATGTCGGCCCATGTGCATTCGACGATACCGTCGCCTGACGGCAAGTATGTGTTCGCCAACGACCTGGGGGCGGATAAGGTGTTTGTCTACCGCTTCGACCCCAAGGCCAACCCGGAACTGCCGTTGACCCCGGCCACCCCGACATTCGTGCAGTTGCCGCCGGGCAGCGGGCCGCGTCACTTGCTGTTCAGTGCCGATGGCAAACACGCCTGGCTGACCATGGAAATGAGCGCGCAGGTGGCGGTGTTCGATTACCACGACGGCACACTCAAGCAGACGCAGATGGTCGATCTGGCTGCCGGGCAACCGGTTTCAGACAAGGCCGCGGCGGCGTTGCATGCCTCAGCCGACGGCAAGTTCCTCTACGTCAGCAACCGTGGCACGGCCAATCAACTGCTGGTGTTTGCCATCGATCCGGCGACCGGCCACCTCAGTGAGCTGCAACGCCGGGCGGTGGAAGGCGATCATCCACGGGAGTTCAGCCTCGATCCGAGCGGCAAATTCCTGTTGATCGCCAACCAGAAGAGCAACCAGATTGTCGTCGTCGAACGCGACGCCAGGACCGGTCTGCTGGGCAAGACCGTGCAAAAACTGCCGATGGACGCCCCGAGCGACCTCAGGTTTTTGCTGCGTCAATAAGCCGCAGGCCCCGGATTATGGGGCCTGCCTGCTCTTATTAATGACGCTGATATCTGGTAATGCTACAAAGCATTTCAAGGCATGAACCCTCGAGGGTTAAGTTTGCTTCACGGCCCCACCGGGCAAGCAAGCCAACTGAATCCGAGGAATACCGCCATGAACTTCAACATCTTCTCTGTCATCGCCGCTTCCGCCATTTCTGCCACCGTTGCGCTGCCAGCCAGTGCCAACGTTGAAATCAGCGACAAAAAAGCCCACACCCAGAGCTACACCCAGAAGTACCTGCAACAGAGCGCCAACTTCTATGCCGCGCTGGATCACAAAACCCAAGCCTGAGCGTTCACCCCTGCCTTTATGCAGGAGCGAAGTCACTGATGATCGAAGGCCGTGGTGTTGAAACCAGAGTGTCGAAAACGATCAGAGTGATGTCGCTCCTGCATAACGCATTTGCGACAGCATCAGTTTGCCATCAATGTCGCACTTGATGTCATATCGCCATGCGTTTAAATTGACGCTGATATTTTGACTCCTCCTCACGGCAAGGATCGGCAGCATGGTGACGCGTCTCGCATTGGTTCTTCTTTTCCTCTATTCCACCCCCATTTTGTCGGCGGTCGACCCTGTTCCGGGTGAGCCGGATGCTGCCCGCGAACGCTTGATAGATTTTATTGAAGACTGAAATAGTCTGGCTTAATGATCAACGAAGTTGATGGTCACTATGGATAACCCTGAGTGGTTACCCAGGCTTTTTTGATCGATTCTGTGGGCATTGAAACATGCCTGCGGAGAACATCATGGCCAGCGCGATTCTCACTTCTGCCAAACACGGCGCCTATGTGGCGATCGGTCTTTACCTTGCCATGGTGCTGGTGGTCAGCCTTTGCGCCCAGTCGCAATCCACCTTCGAAGCACCGATCCAGGTCGCTCATCCCGGCATCCAGTTTGAACACCGTGCGCAAAACGCGAGCGTTGATCTGGCTGAACTCGCAGGAGTCGCCGGCGCATGAAAGGGCACAGACTTTGGGTCATCGCCTTCCTCGCGTTGATGACCAACGGATCCTCCTTGCTGGGGATCGGGCAGGGCTCGGCCGGCTCGGTGGCACGGGCCATCGAAGCCAATCACAACATCGCTCGCAACATCGAAAACGCCAAGGCCCAGGGGATGCTGGCCGGCAATCCACCTATCAGGACTGAAGGGGTGGTTTTCGGGCCGTTCCAGGTCGATTGCTCGGTGATCGGGATGTGTGAGGTGTTGGCCTGAAGCCTGCTGTCGATGAAGGGCTTTTGTGGCAAGGGGGCTTGCCTGTGGCGAGGGGGCTTGCCCCCGTTGGGC
>NZ_AKJL01000096.1 GCF_000282355.1 Pseudomonas sp. GM49 | reverse complement strand
CCCCCCCCCCCAAAAAAAAACCACCAGGCCGGCCCGAAGGCCGCCAAGGTCAAACAACCCCAACAACCCCTTCCTCACGCATCTGCCGCAACAACCCCAAACCACCCTCGAAAAACACCAAAGAACCAACCTGCCCCGCCTCGACCGCCAATCCTTGCAGCTGCTCACGCCCAGTCAGCTCTGGAAACTCGCCAATCCGCTGCAACAACCGCCACGCTAACGGACTCAACTCGGAAAACTTCACACTCCAGCCCTCGGCGCGACGCACCAGCAACAACGTCGGCTGAGCCGGTAAAACGTCAGGCTGATAATCCGGTCCCACTTGTTGCACCGGCCAGGCGTAAGCCAACGGCCAGGCCAACGGCGACACTTGCAACGGCCGATCCAGCAACGCCCCGGCATCACCCGCAGCCAACGGCTCGGCCTCGGACTGTTGCAGGGCCATTTCCACCCACTCGTAATGCGCCAGCTCCACCATGAAAGGTGGCCACGGTCCATCGGTCAACGCCTCAGGCCCGGTCGCGAGAAACTCGACAAACTCCTGAGCGATCTCACCAAATTTCGGTGTACGGGCGCGGTAGTCCCGCAGAAAGATCCGCACCAGTGAACGCCAGTGCTCATCACCCAGAATCTTCACCAACACAGGAAAGGTGCCACTGAGCAACGAAGACAGATTGGCGAACACCAGATCGCGGTAAACCTGTGCCCGCACCGGATCCATTTCGGTGGGTGGCGCGCAATGCTCGGGGTCTCGCAGGTACTGGCCCATGATGCTTTGCTGTTGGTGCAGCGAATGTTTATCCACGGTTCACGCCCTCCTGTTGCAAGCGGCGAATGGTCTGCAATTCCGCCACCAGCTCGGCGAATGCCGGAAAGTTGAAGTCCCGCTCCAGCAAGGTCGGTTGTGCGCCAAACCGGGCATACGCCTGCTCCAGCAACGACCACACCACCGGTTTGACTGAAGCGCCATGGGTGTCGATTTTCAAGGTGTCGGATTCGTCGAAATGCCCGGCAATGTGCATGGCCACCACCCGGCCCGAATCGATGCCGGCGAGAAACGCCTGCGGATCGAAGCCGTGGTTGATCGAATTGACGTAGACATTGTTGACGTCCAGCAGCAGGTCGCAGTCGGCCTCACGCAGCACGGCATTGGTGAATGTCACCTCGTCCATGTCCTGTTGGGGCGCGGCGTAATAGGAAACGTTTTCCACCGCCAGGCGCCGACCAAGGATGTCCTGGGCCTGACGGATCCGCGCAGCGACGTGGTGCACCGCTTCTTCGGTGAAGGGCAACGGCAACAGGTCGTACAGGTGACCGTCATCACTGCAGTAACTCAGGTGCTCGCTGTACAGCGGCACGTTGTAGTGATCGAGGAAGCGGCGAACCTCTTGCAGAAAATCGACGTCCAGCGGTGACGGCCCGCCCAGGGACAGGGACAAGCCGTGACAGGACAACGGATAGCGTTCAGCCAGGGCCCGCAATGCGGCGCCGTGGGCGCCGCCGATGCCGATCCAGTTTTCCGGCGCGACTTCCAGAAAGTCGAAATCGCCCGCCGGCGCAGCCTGCAGGTCTTTCATTAAACCGCGGCGCAGGCCCAGGCCGACACTGGCCTTGGCTTCTGGGGGAATGGAGGTCTGCATGGTGTCGATCTCACAAGATGTTCAAGGACGCGAGCCGGTGCCCGCCATGAGACACAGTTAATCGAAGGGGTGTATCGAGACTGTGTTCGGCAGGGGCCTGGAATTCGAGGTGACTGTATCGAAAAGGGATCTGGATACAGTGGGATACACACGATCCTTGCGGGCACTGCTGATCCCACAGGGTCCCGTGCCCGTCAGGAAGATGTAGCTTTCGTCGCTCAACGCGGCGCTATATGGCCTGCGAACTAAACTAAATGCACGCAGGGCCCGCTTGGTGCCCTGCACATTCCCACGACCACCGCCCAGTGGCGAACACCTCCCTACACAATGCCCCTGGACCGTGATCCTGCTGAAGGAGCACACGTGATGGACGAGGCCAGACTCAACGATTTCATGGGCAAACTGGTAAATGACATGGGAGGCGCGGCGATGCTCGCCAACGTCATCCTCGGCGAAGAGCTCGGCCTGTACCGGGCGATGGCCGACAGTCAGCCAATGACGCCGGAAGCACTCGCCGCCAAAACCGGCTGCAACACCCGCCTGCTGCGCGAATGGCTCAGTGCCCACGCCGCTTCCGGCTACATGGAACACCGTGACGGCCAGTTCCGTCTGCCCGAAGAGCAAGCCATGGCTTTGGCAAACGAAGACTCACCGGTTTATGTGGCGGGCGGGATCGGCGTGGTCGCGTCGTTTTTCCATGACAAGGACAAACTGGTCAAAGCCATGCGCGGCAACGGTGCCCTGCCCTGGGGCGATCACCATCCGTGCATGTTCAGCGGGACCGAACGCTTCTTCCGCCCAGGCTACAAAGCCCATTTGGTCGCCGAATGGTTGCCGGCCCTCGACGGTGTAGTGGCCAAACTGGAGTCCGGGGCCAAAGTGGCGGACATCGGCTGCGGTCATGGCGCCTCGACGGTGATCATGGCCCAGGCGTTTCCGGATTCGCGCTTCGTCGGCTTCGACTACCACGCGCCCTCCGTTACCGTCGCCACCCAGCGGGCCGAAGAAGGCGGTGTGTCCGGCCGGGCCAGGTTCTTCCAGGGCACGGCAAAAAGCTACCCTGGCAGCGACTACGACCTGATCTGCTACTTCGACTGCCTGCACGACATGGGTGACCCGGTGGGCGCGGCCAAACATGCTTATGAATCATTGAAAGACGACGGCACGGTGCTGCTGGTCGAGCCCTACGCCAACGATTTGCTCGACGACAACGTCAACCCGGTCGGACGCCTGTTCTACGCGGCGTCGACCTTCATCTGCACGCCCAACTCGCTGTCCCAGGAAGTCGGCCTCGGCCTGGGTGCCCAGGCCGGTGAAGCGCGGTTGCGCAAGGTATTCACCGAAGCGGGTTTCACTCAGTTCCGCCGGGCGACTGAAACGCCGTTCAACCTGATTCTGGAGGCGCGTAAATAAACACCGCCGCCCGTCTTCTGTAGGAGCGAGCTTGCTCGCGAAAAGCGCGAGCACGCCGCGGGGGTGTCAGGCTTACAGTGTTATCGTTGACGACCATCGCGAGCAAGCTCGCTCCTACAGGTTTCCCAGCATGCTCGACAGCATGATCCATGACCAACTCGACCGCCTCCATCAACACATGGCGGACCAGCCGTTTGCAGTGCTGACCGGTGCCGGCATCAGTACACCTTCGGGCATCCCCGATTATCGCGACAACCAGGGCGTGCGGCGGGGCCGGCAGCCGATGATGTACCAGGAGTTTCTCTCGGCCCCGGAGTCCCGGCGACGCTATTGGGCGCGGGCGATGCTCGGTTGGCCACGGGTCCGTCAGGCGCAGCCGAACGTGGCCCACGACACCCTGGCCAGTCTGCAGGGCACGCGGCAGATCAGCGGGTTGATCACCCAGAACGTCGACACCCTGCACGACCAGGCAGGCAGCCACGATGTGATCGAACTCCACGGCAGTCTGCACCGGGTGCTGTGCCTGGATTGCGGCCGGCGCAGCGAGCGCGATTCGATCCAGCGCTTGATGGAAACACAGAACCCGTACCTGGCCGGTGTCGACGCGGTGCAGGCGCCGGACGGCGACACCTTGCTCGACCCGGCCTTCGAGGCACGCTTCCAGGTCCCGCACTGCCCGCATTGCGCCGGGGAACGGATGAAGCCGGATGTGGTGTTCTTTGGTGAAAATGTCGCGCAGGCCACGGCAGCCAAGGCGATGACGGTTGTCGAACAGGCTGCAGGGCTGTTGGTGGTCGGCTCGTCGCTGATGGCCTATTCGGCGTTTCGCTTGTGCCGGGCGGTAGTGGATCAGGGCAAGCCGTTGATTGCTATCAACCTGGGCAAGACCCGGGCGGATGAAATTCTGGATCTGAAGATTGAGGGGGCGTGCGAGCAGCTATTGCCCTTATTGGCAGAACGCCTCACTTCCTGATCAACACAATACCCTGTGGGAGCGAGCTTGCTCGCGATGGGGGCGGCACATTCAACACATTTACTGACTGAACCTACGCCATCGCGAGCAAGCTCGCTCCCACAAGGTCCCCCATGCAACTCAGGAAAATCGCTGACCCAGGTTTTCCTCTTTCAGCACATCAAACAAGGCCTGCGCCGCCGCCGACAGTTCTCCCCCAGGCAAGGTCAACACCCCGAGCGCCCGCTCCACCACCGGGTCACGCAAGGTGATGCAACGCGCGCCCAGTTCACGCATCTGCCCCGCGCACAAGGCCGGCACCGCGCTCACACCCAGGCCACTGGCGACCATGCGCCCGACCGTCGCCAGTTGATGGCTTTCAAACTCCACCGACAGCTTCATGCCGCGGGCCTGCAAATGCTCTTCCAGCATCACCCGCACGGTGGAAGGTCGCTGCAAGGTAATGAACGGCTCCTTGAGCAGAGTCAGCCAGTCGATGTCATCCCGCCCGGCCAGCGCCGAATCCAGGGGCACCACCGCGACAAAACGGTCGATGTACAACGGCGTGAATTGCAGCGGCGAACTCTGGGTCGGCTCGAACGCCACCCCCAGTTCCACCTGGCGGTCACGGACCATTTCCAGCACCTGCTCGTTGATCACGTCGTTAACCGTCACGTTGACGTTCGGGTAACGGGCGCGGAATGTCTTGAGGATCGGCGGCAGCAGGTTGCCGGCGAACGAGGGCATCGCCGCGAGGGTCACGCGACCGCGCTGCAGGGTAAAACGTTGACGCAGTTCATCTTCGGCATTGTCCCAGTCGGCGATCAACCGGCGCGCCAGCGGCACCAGGGTTTCGCCTTCGGCGGTGAGCGCCACGTTGCGCGTGTTGCGGGTGAACAGGCGCCCGCCCAGGCCTTCTTCCAGCGCCTTGATGGTCAGGCTCAGGGCCGATTGCGACAGGTGCAGGCGTTCGCAGGCCACGGCAAAGCTCAGGCTCTGGGCCACGGCCAGAAAGGCGCGGATCTGCTTAATGGTCATGGTCGCTTCGCTTCCAGTTGTAAGCTACAAGCCTGGAGCTGCAAGAAAGCAGCGGTTTATTGAGTTTTATCTATTAATCAACATTAAAAATCAACTTAACAAATGAATTAACCAGCGCGACACTCAACTCCATTCGGCTAGCCAGCCGCCCACAAAGAATAAAAGAGGTGCATATGGCAGGTTTCGACAAGCGCGTGAGTTCCTACGAGGAAGCTCTGGCAGGTCTTGAAGACGGCATGACCGTGATCGCTGGCGGCTTCGGCCTGTGCGGGATCCCGGAAAACCTGATCGCCGAGATCAAGCGCAAGGGCACTCGCGACCTTACCGTGGTCTCCAACAACTGCGGCGTCGACGGTTTTGGCCTTGGCGTGCTGCTGACCGACCGCCAGATCAGCAAAGTGGTGGCTTCCTACGTCGGCGAAAACAAGCTGTTCGAAGAGCAACTGCTCAAAGGCGAAATCGAAGTCATCCTGACCCCGCAAGGCACGCTCGCCGAGAAAATGCGCGCTGGCGGCGCAGGCATTCCGGCCTTCTTCACCGCCACCGGCGTTGGCACTCCAGTTGCCGAAGGCAAGGAAGTGCGCGAATTCCATGGCCGCAAGTACCTGATGGAAGAGTCCATCACCGGCGACTTCGCCATCGTCAAAGGCTGGAAAGCCGACCATTTCGGTAACGTGATCTATCGCCACACCGCGCAGAACTTCAACCCGCTGGCCGCCACCGCCGGCAAGATCACCGTGGTCGAAGTCGAAGAAATCGTCGAACCCGGCGAGCTGGACCCGGCGCAGATCCACACCCCTGGCATCTACGTCGACCGGATCATCTGCGGCACGTTCGAAAAGCGTATCGAACAGCGCACCGTGCGTAAGTGATCCCCTGCCCCCGGACCGAATGAAGGAATAACAACAATGGCACTTTCCCGCGAACAAATGGCTCAACGCGTCGCCCGCGAAATGCAGGACGGCTTCTACGTGAACCTGGGCATCGGCATTCCGACCCTGGTCGCCAACTACATCCCCGAAGGCATGGAAGTCATGCTGCAGTCGGAAAACGGCCTGCTGGGCATGGGTCCTTTTCCTACTGAAGAAACCATTGATGCCGACATGATCAACGCCGGCAAACAAACCGTGACCGCACGTATCGGTGCTTCGATTTTTTCCTCGGCCGAGTCCTTCGCGATGATCCGCGGTGGTCATGTCGACCTGACCGTGCTGGGCGCGTTTGAAGTGGACGTGCAAGGCAACATCGCCTCGTGGATGATCCCCGGCAAACTGGTCAAGGGCATGGGCGGCGCGATGGACCTGGTGGCCGGCGCGGACAACATCATCGTCATCATGACCCACGCGTCCAAGGATGGTGAGTCCAAGCTGTTGTCCCAATGCAGCCTGCCGCTGACCGGCGCCGGGTGCATCAAGCGCGTGCTGACCGACCTCGCCTACCTGGAAATCGAAAATGGCGCATTTGTCCTCAAGGAACGCGCACCTGGCGTCAGCGTTGAGGAAATCGTCGCCAAGACCGCTGGTAAACTGATCGTCCCGGACCACGTTCCGGAAATGCAGTTCGCTGCCCAGTGAGGAATCATTCCATGCAAGAAGTCGTCATTGTTGCCGCCACGCGCACCGCGATCGGCAGTTTCCAGGGTTCGCTGGCCAATGTGTCCGCGGTTGACCTTGGCGCTGCGGTGATCCGCCAGCTGCTGGCGCAAACCGGCCTGAACCCGGCCGAAGTCGATGAAGTGATCATGGGCCAGGTATTGACCGCCGGCGCCGGGCAGAACCCTGCGCGCCAGGCCGCGATCAAGGCCGGCCTGCCCTTCGCCGTACCGGCCATGACCCTGAACAAGGTCTGCGGTTCGGGCCTCAAGGCCCTGCACCTGGGCGCCCAGGCGATCCGCTGCGGCGATGCCGAGGTGATCATCGCAGGTGGCCAGGAAAACATGAGCCTGGCCAACTACGTCATGCCCGGCGCGCGCACCGGCCTGCGCATGGGGCACGCGCAGATCGTCGACACCATGATCAGCGATGGCCTGTGGGATGCGTTCAACGATTACCACATGGGCATCACTGCCGAGAACCTGGCCGAGAAGTACAGCCTGACTCGCGAGCAGCAGGACGCCTTCGCTGCGGCCTCGCAGCAGAAAGCCGTGGCCGCCATCGAAGCCGGGCGCTTTGTCGATGAAATCACGCCGATCCTGATCCCGCAGCGCAAGGGCGATCCGCTGTCCTTCGCCACCGACGAACAGCCACGGGCCGGCACCACCGCCGAATCCCTGGGCAAGCTCAAGCCGGCCTTCAAGAAGGACGGTTCGGTGACCGCTGGCAATGCGTCGTCGCTGAACGACGGAGCCGCCGCCGTGATCCTGATGAGCGCCGAAAAAGCCAAGGCCCTCGGCCTGCCGGTCCTGGCGAAAATCGCCGCCTACGCCAACGCAGGCGTCGACCCGGCGATCATGGGCATCGGCCCGGTGTCGGCCACTCGGCGTTGCCTGGACAAGGCCGGCTGGAACATCGACCAGCTGGACCTGATCGAAGCCAACGAAGCCTTCGCCGCGCAATCGCTGGCCGTGGCCAAGGACCTGGAATGGGACTTGAACAAGGTCAACGTCAACGGCGGCGCCATTGCCCTGGGTCACCCGATCGGCGCCTCGGGTTGCCGCGTACTGGTGACCCTGCTGCATGAAATGCTCAAGCGTGACGCCAAAAAAGGCCTCGCCACCCTGTGCATCGGTGGTGGTCAGGGCGTGGCACTGGCGCTCGAGCGGGTTTAAGCCAACAGCGTTCAACAGACGGCACGGGGACCCACGAAGATCCGTCGCCGTCTGGACAAACACCCGGTGCGATGCAAGTCGTACCGGGTTCTTTTTGCCTGCGTTTTTTCAGGTGGACCGCGTTATCGTTCATCGCGAGCAGGCTCGCTCCCACAGTGGACCGCGCTCGTCAGGACAACTGGGTCAAATGTGGGAGCGGGCTTGCCCGCGAAGGGGCCAGTTCTGTCACCCCAAAAATTGCAGAATCAAACAGCTGCTCGCCCCACTGATCACCACAAACCTCGGACAGGTCCGGCAAAACGCAAAGTCTACGGAACCACGCCCAGCAACTGCTGGCGTAACTCGGGGTTGCTGGTACGCGGATCGAGCCAGATGGCAAAAAATGCCTGGGCGAATTGCAGGTCCTTCACTTCACGCAACAACTCCTGACCAAGAAAAAACCGCGCGCCCTGCCCCGGCAGGTACACCCCGGTCAGCCGCGTGCCGGCCTGCACATCGACGAACGACTGCTGCATCTGCACCTGCCAGGACGCCAGTTGCCCGGCACTGATCGAGGTGCCGGCGAGTCGCTTGATTTCCCTGACGCTGGCATTCACCAGATCTTCACGGGAAATGTTGCGCTGGTAGATCAGCTCCAGGGCGAACGGCTGATCGCTTGCCAAGGGCCGCGACGTACTCCAGAGCCGTGCGCTGTAGACATCGAAGCCGTACTTGCGAAACTCACCACTGCCGATGACTTGCGCACCGGGCAGTGAATCCTGCCAATTGGCCAGGGCCTGGCAGCTCAGCAAAACAAGCAGCCACAGACCATGGCGCAGCGGGGATAGTTGGTGGTTCATACGGATTGGCCTCATCGCGGGATGCCCAGAAAAACGAATGCGCAAAGGACCCTTTCGTACAATTTCCGAAAGGCCGTGTTTTTGTATACAAAATCCATATACACATAAAGCAATCTACCCGACGCAATGTTACCGTTGCTACCTCACACAGGTCGGAGACGTGCGCGTGTTGATCCTTAAACTGCTGGTAATCCCAGGCTTTCTGCTGCTGATTTCCCTGGCGGGCAAACGCTGGGGGCCGAGCGTGGCCGGTTGGTTGTCGGGGTTGCCGGTGGTGGTCGGGCCGATCCTGTTGTTCCTCGCCCTTGAACAAGGCCCGGCGTTCGCCGCGCAATCGGCCACCGCTGCACTGTCGGCCATGTTCGCGATGATTGCGTTTTGCGTGACCTACGCCCAAGTCGCACAACGGGCGGGATGGCCACTGGCGTTGATGGTCTCGCTGTCTGTCTGGGCGCTGGTGGCGTTTGTCCTGTCGCTGATTCCGGGATCCCTGGTGTTTTCGCTGTGCGCCGCCGCGACCGCGCTGCTCGCCGCGCCTTATCTGTTCCCCCCCGTGCAACCGGTGCTCAGTGGCCCGGGGCCGAAATCCGACAAGCTCTTGCTGCGCATGGTGGCCGGTGCATTGCTCACCTTGGTCGTGACATTGCTGGCCAGCACCGTCGGCGACCGCTGGAGCGGCCTGCTGGCGGTGTTCCCGGTGTTGGGCAGCGTGATGGCGGTGTTCTCCCAGCAAACCCGTGGCCCGGCCTTTACCGCCGCGTTGCTGCGCGCCACCGCCACCGGCATGTACTCGTTCGCCGCCTTCTGCCTGGTGTTGGCGCTGACCCTGCCGACGATGGGAATGAACGCTTTTGTGCTGGGCATCGCGGTGTCGGTGGCCATGCTGGGCGTGACAAAGCGTCTGCTGGCGCAGCCGGTTGGCCCGACGACGGACGCTGGAGGAACCGTCAAAGCACCGAAACACGTTCGATGAGGTACGTCTGAAAGAATGCAGGGCGGTGCGGCGTTCCGACAAGCTCCCTCGCCACAGGTAAGCCACCTCACCCCGGATCGCTGCTTTGCCTGAGTGACCGCTCGGTAGAGCACGCTGGAATGCATCACAACCTCCATGGGATGATCGCGCTCCACCGCGCGTCCATCCCTGGAGATTCCGATGTCATTGTTGAGTAAAAAAGCCCTTGTCCTGCTGCTGGCAGCCGCTACCGGCCTTGGGGCTTTGAATGCGCAGGCCGCCAAGGCCACTTCCAGCGATGCGCCAGCACAGAAGGTCTCGATGCTCGGCGGCAAGTTCACCTTCAACCTGCCCAAGGGTTTCCTCGCCAACCCGCTTCCGGCCAGCCCGGGCGGTGCCAACGGCACCCTGTACAGCAATGAGACCACCAAGACCGTGGTGATCGCCGCTGAAAACACCCTGCCAAAAGGTATCAGCGTCAAGGACAACGACGGCGGGTTCCTCGACGGCACCGTGGCCGACTTCGATGCGGCGCAACACAAGTCCCTGCCCGACTACAACAAGCTCAGCGAGAAAACCCTGACCCGGAAATCCGGGCTGGGCCTGCGCCAGGTCGACGGCACTGCCACGCAGGGCGGTGGCATGACCCTCACCACCACGCTGATGGCGGCATCCGGCACCCGCATGGCGGTGATTCAGGTGATTTCCCGCCCCGGCGACATGGCGGCCCACGAAACCCTGATCAAACAGATCGTCAGCGGAAAATAAGACTCAGGGGTTGAGACGCTGCAACCAGGCGCTCAAATCCTGTATCTCGTCGGCGCTGATGTTGTGACCGACACCGGGGTAGCCGTGGAACTCGGGTTCGAGTGACACGCTCTGCAACAGACTGTTGGCTTCGGTGCCGTCGCTGTAGGGAAGGCGTTTGTCCTGCTCGCCATGACCGATGAAAATTGCCAGCGACTGACGTTTTTCATCCGGTTGGAGCTCGGACTTGAGTACCGGCAGAATCCGCCCGCTCAACGCAGCGATCCCACCGAGCGCCTCGGGATGCCGCAGGCCTGTTTCGTAGGTCATGATCGCGCCCTGGCTGAACCCCACCAGGAATACCTTCTCGGGCTCGGTGTGATACTTCTTCGTGGCCTGTGCGACGAAATCCAGCAGCAACTGGCCGCTGGACTTCAGATCATCGGTCTCGCCGTTGTAGGCCCCTTCGCCCTTCTTGCGGAACCACTGATAGCTGCCTGCTTCCATCACCAAAGGTGCCCGCACCGACAGGTAGGTGTAGGACTCGGGCAAGTCGTCCTTGATGCCGAACAGGTCCTGCTCGTTACTGCCGTAACCGTGAAGAAAAATCACCAGGGGTTGATGGTTCGAATCGGCGCTGGCCTGCTCCAGGTACTTGAGCGGCAGGTCGGTTTGCAGCGGGGTTTGGGCGTGGACGGCAGTGGATGCCAGGAGGCTGAGCAGCGCGAGAATCTTCAACATGGGTCTTCCTTCACGGAATGCAGGATTCGCGCAAGAGCCTAACACTGGTCAGCAGGCAGGAACATCTCGGGCGTGGCGAATGCCGCCATCGCGGGCAAGCCCGCTCCCACAGGTTTTGTGTGCGCCACAAATCCACTGTGGGAGCGGGCTTGCCCGCGAAGAGGCCAGTACAGACAAAGAAAATTCCCGGCTCAATCGTTGATCAGCTTCCCCGCCCGAATCACCTCGCGCCCCGCCACTTTCGCCTGCCAGGAGCCTGGCTGGGTGTAGCGCCCACGGTCGATGGCGAACAGCACGCCACTGGTGCCGGCCTGCACGGTGGTGACCTTGTCGTTCAACGGGTCGACCACCTCGAACAGCGCATCGCCCTTCTCCACCCACTCCCCGGCCTCACGCAAGAAGCTGACCACGCCGTGATGCGGGGCGAACAGGTATTGGGTGCCTTCGAATGGCATGCCTTCACAGCATTCGGCCGGTGCCGCCGGCCAGGTGCCGGAGATGAAACCTTGCTCGGCAAGGAACCCGAGGATTGCCTCGCAATTGGCCTGGGCCTGGTCGACCCGGGTATCTCCCATGCTGCCCAGCTCCAGCGTGGTCGCCAGGTTGGCCGGTGGAATCGCCGCCGCCGGGAACGCCCTGGCCAGGCGCAACCATGGCGAAGAACAGGATTCATCGAACGAACTGCCGCCGGAGTCTTCACACAACAACGCCACGCCGGCCTTCAAACGCGCCGCCAGGGATTGCCATTGCGGCCAGTGCTGCGGCAAGGCGTAGATGTGGATCGCTGCATCGAAATCGCAATGCAGATCGAGGGTGATGTCGGCGTCGCAGGCATGGCGCAGCAACAGGCGGTGCATGGCTTCCAGCTGCGATGCCGCTGCCGGCAAGCCGTCGAGAACCTGACCCATGGTCTGGCGAATCAGCGCGATGTTGGCCTGGGCGTCTGTGCCCAGGCGATCACCTATCAACGCGGCCACCGGTGCACTGAGTTCGACGAACGAGCGGTTGAAGTTCTTGCCGCTGCCCAGCTCGAAACGGCCCATGTGGCTGCCTTGCAAGTGCTGGTCGAGGCCGATGGGATTGGCCACCGGCACCAGCTCGATCACACCGTTCAATTGTCCCTGTTGTTCAAGTTCGGTCAGGCGTTTCTTCAACTCCCAGGCCGTGCGCATGCCAGGCAATTCGTCGGCGTGCAGGCTGGCCTGGATGTACACCTTGCGCGTGCCCGCGCCATAACGAAACACGCTGAGGGTGCGCTCGCTGCCCAGATGGCTCCAGGGAAGTTTGTGGTCGATGCGTTGCATGTGGGGGGCTCCTGATGTCTGTACGGCGAGATCACCTGTGGGAGCAGGCCTGCTCGCGAAGGCGCCGGTACATTCAACATCCATGTTGCCTGACACGACGCCTTCGCGAGCAAGCCCGCTCCCACAGGTATCTCAGTGCTGAAAATGATTGCACAAAAAAAATGGCAACCGCTTCAACGGTTGCCACTTTTTTAAACGGCTCGCTTACTCGCCGTAAACGTCAAACTTGAAGTACTTGTCCTGCACTTGCTTGTACTTGCCGTTGGCGCGGATTTCGGTGATAGCGGTGTTGAACTTGTCCGCCAGTTCTTTATCACCCTTGCGCACGGCAATGCCGGCGCCGCCACCGAAGTATTTCGGATCGTTGTACTCAGGACCGACGAAGGCAAAACCTTTACCGGCGTCGGTTTTCAGGAAACCATCGTCCAGGTTGACCGAGTCGGCCAGCAGCGCATCGATGCGGCCGGACACCATGTCGAGGTTGGCTTCCTGCTGGGAGCCGTAGCGCACCAGGTCAATACCGGCAGGCACCAGCACTTCCGTGGCGAAGCGGTCGTGGGTACTGGCGCGCAGTACACCGACTTTCTTGCCCTTGAGTTCGGTCAGCGGGTCCTTGATGCTGGAACCTTCCTTCATCACGAAGCGCGCCGGGGTGTGGTAGTACTTGATGGTGAAGTCGACGTTCTTCTTGCGGTCGTCAGTGATGGTCATGGACGACAGGATGGCGTCGATTTTCTTCACCTTCAGCGCAGGGATCAGGCCGTCGAACTCTTGCTCGACCCAGGTGCACTTGACTTTCATCTGCTCGCACAGGGCATCGCCGATGTCCACGTCGAAACCGGTGAGTTTGCCGTCAGGGGTTTTCATCGAGAATGGCGGGTAGCCGGCTTCGATACCGATGCGGATCGGCTTGGCGTCTTCGGCCACAGCGGTCAGGGACAACATCGACAGTGCCAGGGCACCGAACATCACTAGCTTCTTCATTTATAACTCCTGTGTGCGGAGGCTTTTATTGGCAGCTTCGATTGGCAGCGTTCGGTCATCGCTTCGTGAGCGGGAACCGGGGTGGGCGGGCAGTCTAGAGTGGCTACTGGAGGGCAAATTACGCTGAAGCGACAAATACTTATAAAAAAGTGGCAGCAGGATGCAGGCGTTGAGGTGCACGCTCCATGACGGTGCAAAGTCTGTCAGACAAGCCGCGTTTTCAGACCAGACCTACAGGTTTTCCGGCGTCATCCGACGGAATGAACCGACTGGCGATGCCGGGAGTTTTGCGGCACATTGAGCGCCCTTGCATCCCATCGAGAAAAGCGTGATGCCCACGTTGAACCTGATCCAGCACCACCCCGCCGAAGGTCCGGGTGCCATCGCCTTCTGGGCCGAATCCCGAGGGCTGACGCTGAAGGTGTTTCGCGCCGACCTCGGCCAATTGCCGCCCGCCAGCGCCGATCCCGTGATCCTGTTGGGCGGGCCTTACGAATCCAATGCCGGCCCGGCCTGGCTGGAGGCCGAACGGCAATGGCTCAAAAGCAGTCTCGATCAGGACGCGGCCGTGTTCGCCATATGCCTGGGGGCCCAGTTGCTGGCGCTGAGTCTCGGAGGGAATGTACGGCGGATGGACCAGACCGAAACCGGATGGACCACCGTAACCTTTATCGAGGGGCAAACACTGAAGGTGCTGGAATGGCACGAGGACGCCATCGACTTGCCGCCTGCCGCGCAGCTGTTGGCCAGCAGCGAACACTGTGTGCAGCAGATGTACCGCGCCGGGCCGGCGCGGCTGGGGTTGCAGTTTCATCCGGAGTGGAACGCCGAGTCGGTGACCATGCTCAATGCGCATTTTGGCGATGAGTCGCCGTTGCCCCGGGGTTCGCAGGAGACTGAGGCTTACGCAGCAGTGGCCAAGTGGTTAGAGGCAACGCTGGATGAGTGGTGGGCAGCCTCTGCCTGTCGCTGATGCAGATTAAAGCGCATTCCTGTGGCGAGGGGGCTTGCCCCCGCTGGAGTGCGAAGCGCTCCCAAAATACTCGACTAATGCCCAGATTTTGGGGTTGCTGCGCAACCCAACGGGGGCAAGCCCCCTCGCCACAGAACTCAACGATGTTTGAAAGTCAGCATTCGCAACCAATCACGTTACGGGCTGATCGTTGCTCGGTGACACTCAACTCAAACCCTTCATCCAGCCATCCGGTCACGCCGCCGATCATCTCCTTGACCGGATAACCCAGGGCCGCCAGCTTCACCGCTGCCTTGTTGGCGCCGTTGCAGTGAGGCCCGGCGCAATAGACCACGAACAGGCTGTCTTTCGGATAACCCGCCAAACCTTCGGCAGTCAGCAGACGCCGGGGAATGTTGATCGCTCCCGGTACATGCCCGCGTTCGAACGCCAGCGGACCACGAACATCCAGCAGAATGAAATCGACTTCACCGCCCTGCTGGCTGGCGTGGACGTCAGAACAATCGGTTTCGAACGTCAGACGGTTGCTGAAATGCATCAGGGCGATGGCCGATGGGGCGGCGGGAATTTCGCGAACCAGACTGGTCATGAGCTGTACTCCTAAGAAGCGGTGGGTGTGGGATGACTTTATCCGCCAGCCACTTGCGGCTACAGTGGCGTACAAGACACTCACCGGGAACTTTCCGCCAAATGCACCCTACCCCAGGAATGGTCGCGATTCTGGCCTACGACGGCCTTTGCACGTTCGAGTTCGGCATTGCCGTGGAGATCTTCGGCCTGCCCCGACCTGAATTCGATTTTCCGTGGTACGAGCACCGTATCGTCGCAGTCGATCAAGGCCCGATGCGTGCCATGGGCGGCATCCAGGTCCTGGCCGATGGCGGCATGGAATTGCTCGCCAGTGCCCGCACCATCATCATTCCCGGCTGGCGCGACCGCAGCGCCGCGGTACCCATGGAACTGATCGCAGCCCTGCGCCAGGCCCATGCGCGGGGCGCGCGATTGCTGTCGATCTGCTCCGGTGTTTTCGTCCTCGCCGCCACCGGATTGCTCGACGGGCACGGTGCGACCACGCACTGGCGCTATACCTCGGAACTGGCCGAGCGGTTTCCCGGCATCCTGGTGGACCCGGACGTGCTGTATGTCGACTCCGGCCAATTGATCACCTCCGCCGGCAGCGCGGCAGGTATCGATGCCTGCCTGCATCTGGTGGCACGGGATTTCGGCACGCAGGTGGCCAATTGCGTGGCCCGGCGCCTGGTCATGTCGCCGCAACGCAGCGGTGGCCAGGCGCAATTCATTCCGACGCCGGTCAGTCCTGCACCGCGCAGCGATCTTTCTCGCGTCATGCAGTGGGCACGTGAGCGTTTGCACGAGCCACTGGAAGTACGCGACCTGGCCAGCGAAGCCGCGATGAGCGAACGCACGTTCCTGCGCCGCTTCACCGAAGCCAGTGGCCAGTCACCGAAAAGCTGGTTGCAGCACGAACGCCTGGGCCGCGCCCGCGAGCTGCTGGAAAGCAGCGACCAGAACACCGAGCAGATAGCCGAACGTTGTGGTTATCGCTCGGTGGAAAGCTTCCGGGTGGCCTTTCGAACGGTGGTTGGCGTACCGCCATCGGTGTATCGGGAGCGGTTTGGGCGTGGGGGCAGTGCTGTGTTTTGAGGTGTTCTCAAGGGCCTCTTCGCGAGCAAGCTCGCTCCCACAGGTTTTGTGTTGTTCACACCATCCCTGTGGGAGCGAGCTTGCTCGCGAAGGGGCCAGACCGGGCTAGCCAACTTTCAAGGCTTGCGCAATAAATAGGTATCCATGATCCAGCCATTGGCCAACCGCGCAGCCTTGCGCACCCGTTCGATTTCATCCGCCACATCCTTGAGCTTGCCGCTGATCAGGATTTCATCCGGCGTCCCCAAATAGGCCCCCCAGTAAATCTCGGTGTCCTGATCCACCACCTGATGGTAAGCATCCTGAGCATCGAGCATCACCACCAGGCTGTCGGCATCGCTCACCTGCCCCGCCGCCAAACGCCGGCCTGTGGTGATTTCAACGGAGCAGCCAATCTGGTTGAGCGGCACCTTGTGCTGTGCCGCCAACGCCTGGACGCTGGTAATGCCGGGGATCACCTCGAACTCGAACGCGCAGGCACCTGAAGCCAGGATGGCCTGAAGAATACGAAGGGTGCTGTCGTACAGCGCCGGGTCGCCCCACACCAGAAAACCACCACACTGACCGTCGGACATTTCCTCGTTGATCAGCCTTTCGAAGGTCTGCTGCCTGGCCAGGTTCAAGTCGTCGACACTGGTCCTGTAGTCCATCTCACCGCGCTCGCGCTCCGGGCTGTGGGCTTCGACAAAACGGTAAGCGTGATCGGTGATGTAGCGCTCGCAGATTTCGCGCCGCAATTCGATGAGTTTGTCTTTGCTCTGGCCCTTGTCCATGAGGAAAAAAACATCGACCTGATTCAGCGCCTTCACCGCTTGCATCGTGATGTAGTCGGGATTGCCGGCACCGATACCGATGACCAGGAGTTTTTTCATCAAAACAGATCCTCGGGGTCGGTGCCCGGCAAGCGCAGCCGCCAGCGGCCATGGAACCTCAACTCGACAGCCGCCAAGGGGTCGACGTCGATCAGGCTGGACGATGCTCCTTGCAAAACGTGCGTCAGCGCGGCGCGGATGACAAAGGGATGGGTAATGGCAACGATGTGCCCCGGCGTCGATTGCAACGAGGTCAGCCACCCGCTCACCCGCTCCTCCAGTTGCAGCACCGACTCGCCACCGTGGGGTGCCGAAGCCGGGTCTACCAACCAATACTGGAGTTTCTCAGCTTCAGCCTTTTGAAGTTCACCGATGCGAACACCGCCCCAACGCCCGAAGTCGCAGTCCCTCAACGCGTCGACAATCTCCGGCGAGCTGCCGAACAGTTCAGCGGTTTGCCGGGTGCGCAACTCCGGGCCACAGACAAGACGCGGAGCGCCCTTGAACTGATTGCAACGGGAAAGCCTGAGCGCTTGCCAATCCATCTCCAGAGGTTCGTCCAAAGGAAAACGCGCCAATTTCTGTGCAACGGTTCGAGCGTGGCAAATCAGGGTTAAACGGGTCGCCTGCACCAGCAATCACTCTATGAATGGAAAGGAACGATGGCCGCAATTGTGCCGCAAGTAAGCAGAGCCGGGGGTGTTTAATTTTCCTGTTTGAAACTGATTCCTTCAGGCATTTCCTGACAGGTTTTCTGTTATGTCTGACCGCAACTCAGGCAATGTCTTACAAGACTTTACGACATCGGCGTAGCCCTTTAGTACAGGCATTTCGCCCCTTTTTCGGACACGGACAGACCACGCGAAAATTAACTAGACAGGCAGTGCGCGATAATTAAATACTCCTTTCAACGGACTGTTAAAACATGTTCCACGCTCATCCAGCAGGAGCCCGGATGCCCTTTCTCGAACCCCCGATCAATGCGCCTGGCCAGGCATCGCTTGCGGCCGAATTGCCCGCTCTTTGTTTAAAACGGTTCATCCCAAGAAACATCTGACAAGAAAAAGAGTGGCGCCTGACAACGTTCAGACGACCACCGATTTAATGTGTGGAAAAACCGATAGTGATAGTCAGGTTCGGCTCAAACCGCTGAATCGATTGATACAGGAGTGTCTCCATGCTGGTCTTGCGTCCAGTCGAGTTAGCTGATCTGCCCCAGTTGCAGAGGCTGGCTCGTGAAAGCCTCGTGGGCGTTACATCCCTGCCCGACGATAGCGAACGATTGCGCGGAAAAATCCTCGATTCCTGTGCCTCGTTCGAGAAGGACGTCGAGGGTCATGGCCCGGAAAACTATTTCTTTGTACTCGAAGACCTGACGACGCAGCACCTGGTCGGCTGTTCGGAAATCCTCGCCACGGCGGGGTTCAACGAGCCGTTCTACAGCCTGCGCAACCGGCACTTCACCAGTGCCTCGAGGGAGCTGAACATCGAGCACGGTGTACCGGCCTTGTCGTTGTGTCACGACCTCAGTGGCCACACCTTGCTGCGGGGCTTCCATATCGATGCCGCGCGGGTACGCACCGCGTATTCCGAACTGCTGTCGCGGGCGCGCCTGTTGTTCATCGCCGCCCACACCCGGCGTTTTTCCGAAACGGTGATCACCGAAATCGTCGGCTACAGCAGTGATCAAGGTCACTCGCCATTTTGGGATGCCGTGGGCAAGCATTTCTTCGACTTGCCCTACGTCGAGGCCGAACGGCTTTGCGGCCTGCAGAGCCGCACCTTTCTCGCCGAACTGATGCCGCAGTATCCGATTTACGTGCCCATGCTGCCCCAGGCGGCACAGGACTGTATCGGCAGCATCCACCCCGATGGCCAGGAAGCCTTCGATATCCTCGAACGTGAAGGCTTCGAAACCAACAGTTACATCGATCTGTTCGATGGAGGCCCTACACTGTACGCGCGCACGTCGGGCATTCGTTCCATCGCCCACAGCCAGTGCGGCGTAACGCAATCCGGACCGGTGATCGATGCCCGTGGCAGCTATCTGGTGAGCAACGACTCCTTGAAGGATTATCGGGCCATTGTCGCCGATCTTGACTACATCACCGGGCAGCCCGTCACGCTGGACGCCGCCATGTGCAAGGCATTGAAGGTGACCGACGGCAGCCCGATCAGGCTGATCGCCCTGTGAATACCCGCCAGGGTCAACACCAACGTCCGAGTACACGCGAACAAGGAACAGCCGCATGATTGTCCGTCCGGTCCAGATCACCGACCTGCCCGCCGTGCTCACGCTGGTGCGCCAGGCCAGTCCGGGGCTCACCAGCCTGCCGGCCAACGAAGAGCGCCTGGCCCACCGTATCCGCTGGGCCCAACGCACCTTCGCCGGGCAGGTCGATCGTGCAGATGCCGATTATCTGTTTGTGCTCGAGGACGACGAGCAGCAAGTGGTGGGCGTCAGCGCCCTGACGGGTGGCGTCGGCCTGCGCGAGCCCTGGTACAACTACCGGGTCGGACTGACGGTCAGCACGTTACCGTACCTGGGCATCCAGCGCCAGATCCAGACCCTGTTCCTGAGCAATGAATTGACCGGGCAATCGGAAGTCTGCTCGTTGTACCTGCGCTCCGATCAGCGCCAGGGAAACAACGGCCGCTTGCTTTCGCTCGGGCGTTTTTTGTTTGTCGCCGAGTTTACGCAGCTGTTCGGCAACCGGCTCATCGCCGAATTACGCGGCAGTGCCGACGAGCGAGGTGGCTCGCCATTCTGGGACAGCCTCGGCCGGCACTTTTTCAAGATGGATTTCAGCCGCGCCGATCACTTGTCCGGGCTGGGCAACAAATCGTTCATCGCCGAACTGATGCCGCGCCAGCCGCTGTACACCTGCCTGCTCACCGAACAAGCCCAGGCGGTGATCGGCAAGGCCCACCCGAATACCGAGCCGGCCCTGAAAATTCTTAGCGCCGAAGGGTTTGCCCACAAAGGCTACATCGATATCTTCGACGGCGGACCGGTCCTTGAAGCCCCGGTTTCCGGGATCCGCACCGTGCGCGACAGCCAACCGCTGTCACTGGCCATCGGCTCGCCAGACGATAAAGCGCCCCTCTGGCTGATCCACAACCGCCGCCTGGAAAACTGTCGCATTACCTGCGCCCCGGCCCGACAGGTGGGCAACAGCCTGGTGGTTGATCGCCTGACCGCCAAGCGCTTGCAGCTGCAACCCGGTGACTCGGTGCGCGCCGTGCCGCTGCTTGACCAACGGCTGCAGGCCGTGGCGGCGTGACCTATCAGTTCCATCGTTGCGACGTCAATCGGCCTTACCCAGCAAATTCGTCATCATTCTCCCCCTGCGCGCGTGATAGCCTTTTATTTCTTTGGCGTTGACACTTTTGCTCAAGCCCTTCCATTCCATTGGTGGAACTCATATGTCCAGGCTTTCCCATCAAGATTTGCGCCGCAATTTTCGCCAACTGTTCGCCTCCAACACCTGCTACCACACGGCCTCGGTTTTCGATCCGATGTCGGCGCGCATTGCTGCCGACCTGGGCTTCGAAGTCGGGATCCTCGGTGGTTCGGTCGCATCGCTGCAAGTGCTGGGCGCCCCTGACTTTGCCTTGATCACCCTCAGCGAATTCGCTGAACAGGCCACCCGCATCGGCCGTGTCGCCCAGCTGCCGGTGATTGCCGACGCCGACCACGGCTACGGCAACGCGCTCAACGTCATGCGCACCATCGTCGAACTCGAACGTGCCGGCGTTGCCGCGCTGACCATCGAAGACACGCTGCTGCCCGCCCAGTTCGGCCGTAAGTCCACCGACCTGATCACGGTCGCCGAAGGCGTCGGCAAGATCCGCGCGGCACTGGAAGCCCGCTGCGATAAGGAAATGGCGATCATCGCCCGCACCCACGCCGGGATTCTGCCGGTGCAGGAAATCATCAGCCGCACCCGGCAATACCAGCGCGCCGGAGCCGACGGGATCTGCATGGTGGGCGTAAAGGACTTCGACCATCTGGAACAGATCGCCGAGCATCTGAGCGTGCCGCTGATGCTGGTGACCTACGGCAACCCGCTGCTACGCGATGACAAACGCCTGGCCGAACTGGGTGTTCGCGTGACCATCGACGGCCATGGCGCGTACTTCGCCGCGATCAAGGCGACCTACGACAGCCTGCGCGAGCAACGCCAGATCCTCACCCAGACGTCGGACCTGAGCGCGACCGAGCTGACGCACACCTACACGCAACCCGAGGAATACATCCGCTTCGCGGAAGAGTTCATGAGCGTGAAGGAATGACGGTTTAAACCGACAGGCCGCCCGACCCGCCGCCTTCGCGAGCAAGCTCGCTCCCACAGGTTTTGCAGTGGACGGTCAGGCCGAGTCGAGCAGTTCGCGATGGGGTTTGCCATTGCCGCAACAGATCACGCGGTTACGCCCGGTGGTCTTGGCTTCGTATAGCGCATGATCGGCATCGTTGAGCCAAAGCGTCGCGTCGGTGTGCGCCGGGTTGAATGACGCCAGGCCTATGCTCAGGCTGACTTTCAGCGCCGGACTCTGCTCGTACCCCAATGTGGCGAAGCGATCACGCAGGGCATCCATGACAGCGGCGGCGCGGTTCAGGGGCAGGTCCGGAAGGATCACGCAGAACTCGTCACCGCCGTAGCGCCCTGCCACATCGGTCGCTCGCAGGTTCTGCCTGAGCATTTTGCTCAACTGGCGCAAGACGATATCGCCGGCAACATGACCGTAGGTGTCGTTGATGACTTTGAAATGGTCGATGTCGATCAGGGCAATCGCCCCGCCTTTTTGCTGGCGTTTGCAACGCTGGAACTCGACTTCCAGCTGGTCCTTCCAGGCACCATGGTTCAGCAGGCCTGTCAGGCTGTCGGTGCGACTCAGTGCCAGCAGTTCACGCTTTTGAAGGCCGAGGGTATGGGCCTGGCGGAAGCAGATCCAGCCCAATGACAACGGATACAGGCACAGCAAAGGCAAACAGGCATAGAGTTGCACCGGGCTGGTGGCAGGAATGAGCACCGGGGCAAAAATCTGCAAGCCAACGCAGAGGCCTAACACTTGCGCAGCCGTACCGGCCAGCAGGAAGCGCAAGCCGCCGATGGCCACGTTGTGCATGGCCATCATGGAAATGGTGGTCGCGCTGGGCAATGGATTGAACTGCATGGCGGCAATCCAGAAGCCGCCGAGAAAGGCATCGATCAGCAGATTGCGGTGTTCGGCGTGATAAGGCTTGCTGGCCCGGCGCGCCCATTGGTAAGCCAGGTGCGGCCAGACCAGGCCATTGAACCACATGAATCCCCAGACCCAGGGCGCCGGATCGAGCGGATACATCGCCGCGCTCACACACACCAATCCCAAGGCTACCCCCAGGATTCGCGATGTATAGAGCCTCCTGGCCAATGAAAACCCCCGTCCTCCCGTTTTTGCCATAGGGCCTCTGTGCCACTCAACGGAATGCGATAACAGCCTGAGCCTATGCGCTGCAGTCTATCAGGGCGACATTAAATAGCCATCACCGGCTGGCGGGCTGAATATCCGCCTGTCACGCTCGAATAAATGCAAAAGCCTCCTCCAGAAACGGCTATACATGAAAGAAGGAGTTGATCAATGACCATAAGAGGAGGCCCATGCAGACCTTTCAAGTATTGATCATCGGCAGTGGGTTTGGCGGCCAATGTGCTGCAATTAATCTGCTCAAGGCCGGCATCGACGATTTCCGCCTGCTGGAGCGACGGGATTTCTTCGGTGGTACCTGGTGCCAGAACACCTATCCCGGTGCGGCGGTCGATGTGCCCTCACCGCTGTACTCATTGTCTTTCGCCCCGTATCGCTGGACGCAAATGTTCGCCGGGCAGGCCGAATTGCACCGCTACACCCGCCATGTGGTGGAGCACTTCGGCCTGCGGGACAAGGTGGAACTGAACGCGAATGTCGAGCGCGTAGAATGGGACGACGCCAACAAGCGCTGGACGGTGTACACAGCCAGCAAAGGCACGTTTTGCGCGCAGTTCCTGATCAACGCCACCGGGCCGCTGAGTCAACCGGTGGTTCCGCGCTTCGACGGACAGGAACGCTTTCAGGGCAAGACGTTTCACACCAACAACTGGGATCACAACTACGACTACCGGCAAAAACGCGTGGCCATCGTCGGCAGCGGCGCCAGTGCGGCCCAGGTCATTCCGGCCATTGCCCCGGACGTCGGGCAGTTGCATGTGTTCCAGCGCACGCCCCACTGGGTGTTGCCCCGGGCTGACCACAGCTTTGGCCGCTTGCAGCGATGGTTGCTGGGTTTCAAGCCAGCCTACAAGCTGCTGCGCTGGGGAATCTATTGGCAATTCGAAACCCGGGTGATTGGCTTCAAGTATTCGAAGCCGGCCGTGCACAGGGTCCAGCGCCAGGCCCTGCACTTTCTCAAACGCCAGGTGCCGGACGCCGAACTGCGGCGCAAACTGACGCCGGACTACACCATCGGCTGCAAACGGGTGATTCTGTCCAGCACGCTGTACCCGGCACTGACGCGCAGCAACGTAACGCTGCACAGCCGCGAGCAAGGCATCGCGGCCATCAACGAAACCGGCATCGTTACCCTCGATGGCCAACACATCGAAGTGGACCTGATCGTCTGGTCCACCGGCTACGACGCCACCGACGGGGTGATTTCCTACCCGGTAACGGGCAAAAACGGCACCCGTCTCAAGGAGGTCTGGGCGCCGTACCCGCGGGCCTACCTCGGCACCGCCCTGCCCGACTTCCCCAACCTGTTCATCGTCACCGGGCCGAACACCGGCATAGGCCACACCTCGGCGTTGTTCATCATCGAATCCCAGATGAATTACATCCTCGATTGCATTCGCACCTTGAAGGTTCAAGGTTTACGCAGCATCGAAGTTCGCCATGAGGCGGAACGTACCTACACTGAAATGATCCACCGGGAAATGGAACGAACCGTGTGGAAGTCCGGTGGTTGCCACAGTTGGTATCAAAGCAAGAGCGGTCATGTGATTGCCATGTTTCCGGGGTTCAGCTTCAGCTTTCATCGCTTGACCCGAGCGCTGAACCCCGCCGATCACATTTTGTCCTGAGCTGATAGAAGGGAGACGCGTGATGCTTTTGTTGTTCGTCGTTCTCGCAGTATTCGTCGCCTGGAGCTGGCTGACCTACCCGGCCATCGGCTATTGGCTCTATGACCTGAACATGGCGGCCGAGGCCAAGCTGTACCGGCTGCACAAAATCGTCGTGCCCATCCCCGAGATGACCGTCTCGACCTGGCAAGGCGGACCGTACGAAGCCACCAGCAATGTGCTGATGCTCCATGGCTTCAGCGCCGACAAAAACCTCTGGCTGCGTTTCGCTCGGCACTTTGTCGGCGGCCATCGAGTGATCATCCCGGACATCGCCGGCCATGGCGAAACCGGCTTCAAGGCAGGCGGCGGCTACGACATCCCGCTGCAGGCCAAGCGCATGATCCAGCTGCTGGATGTGTGCGGCGTCGAAAAAGTCCATGTCATCGGCAACTCCATGGGTGGCTACATGGCGGCGTGGCTCGCGGCCACTTACCCCGAGCGCATTGTGTCCGTGGCGCTGATCGACCCGGCCGGGGTCACCGCGCCCGAGCCCAGTGACCTCGAACGGCATTTAGCCAAGGGCCACAACCCGTTTCTGATTCACTCGCGCGAAGAATTCCAGCGTTTCTACGCCATGACCATGGCTTCACCGCCCTGGGTACCGAAGCTCGTGCTCGATGCCGTCGCCCAGCGTTATGAACAGTCTCGCGAGGAACTGGAAGAAATCTTCCGGGATTTTCGCGCCAGCCCGCCGATGGAACCGCACCTGCCCGACATCACCGCCCCGGCCCTGTTGCTGTGGGGGCGCAAGGACCGGCTGATCGATGTCAGCAGCGTGGCGGTCTGGAGCAAGGGCATCGCCGACTTGCGCGTGCATATCTGGGACGCCGTCGGGCACATGCCCATGGTGGAAGCCCCCACCGGCTCGGCGCGGCTGTATCGCGAGTTTTTGGCATCGCTGCGCTCGGAGAGCCCGCAGGATCAAAGACTCCACTAGGTTTGCAGTCCTTTGCAGAATGAAGTTCGTCAGAAACTTCGTTTGTCGGCGTCGCTGAAGGCTGCGATCTTTCGTCCATCCTTTACGTCACCGCGCCAGGAATCCTGTTCATGAACCACCCGAACTTCGTCAGCCCTGACCTGATCCGCCAACGCTTCTCCAAAGCGATGTCCGACATGTATCGCGAGGAAGTGCCGTTGTACGGCGCGTTGATGGAACTGGTGGAGCAGACTAACCGCCACGTGCTGGACAGCGATCCGCAAATCTTGCAGCAGCTCAAGAGCACCGGCGAAATCGAGCGGCTGGACCTGGAGCGTCATGGGGCGATCCGCGTCGGAACGGCCGCTGAACTGGCAACCCTCGCCCGCCTGTTCGCGGTGATGGGCATGCAGCCGGTGGGTTACTACGACCTGACACCAGCCGGCGTGCCGGTACATTCCACGGCGTTTCGTGCGGTGCATGAAGCGTCGTTGCAGGTCAGCCCGTTCCGGGTATTCACCTCGCTGTTGCGCCTGGAACTGATCGAAGACCTGGAGCTGCGAGCGTTCGCCCAGTCGATGCTCGACCAGCGCTCGATCTTCACCCCCACGGCCCTCACGCTCATCGAGCGTGCCGAATCCCTGGGGGGCCTGACCGAGCAGGAAGCCGGGGAATTCGTCGAACAGGCACTGGAAACGTTCCGCTGGCACCACAGCGCCACCGTCACCGCCGAGCAATATCAAAGGCTCAGCGCCCAGCATCGCCTGATCGCCGACGTGGTGGCGTTCAAGGGCCCGCACATCAACCACCTGACACCGCGGACCCTGGACATCGACATCGTGCAGGCGCAAATGCCGGCCCATGGCATCACCCCCAAAGCGGTGATCGAAGGCCCGCCCCGCCGCCAGTGCCCGATCCTGCTGCGCCAGACCAGCTTCAAGGCTCTGGACGAGCCGATTGCCTTCACCGATCAAAACGAGGCTCGCGGCAGCCACAGTGCCCGTTTCGGCGAAATCGAACAGCGCGGCGCCGCCCTCACGCCCAAAGGCCGCGCACTGTACGACCGCTTGCTCAATGCCGCACGGGACGAGCTCAAGGACTTCCCCAACGAAGCCAACGCCGTGCGTTACAACGCCCTGATGGCGCAGCATTTCAACGAATTCCCCGACACCTGGGAAGGAATGCGCCAACAGGGCCTGGCTTACTTCCGCTACTTTGTGACGGAAAAAGGCCTGGCGGCGGACGACCTGAAAAACGCCGCCCTGGACGACCTGCTCAGCAGCGGTTACCTGCGGGTTGAACCGCTGGTGTACGAAGACTTCCTGCCGGTCAGCGCGGCGGGGATTTTTCAGTCGAACCTAGGGGACGCGGCGCAAACCCGTTACGGCGCACATGCCAACCAGCAGGCGTTCGAACAGGCCCTGGGGCGTTCGACGATCGATGAGTTGGGTCTGTATGCCGAGAGCCAGCGGCGTTCGATCGAACAGTGCTTCGCCGCGTTGGCCGATGTTGTTCAAGTCAATAAAAAACATGACTGAAGGATTTGTCACCACTCAATAAAAAGGTTCTTCACGCAATCCCGGGAAACACCGAAAACGCAATACCTGTAGGAGCCAGCTTGCTGGCGATGGACTCAGGTACGCCGCGTTTATCCGGTTCACACGCGTTATCGTTAACGACCATCGCTGGCAAGCCAGCTCCTACAAGAGACCGCGTCCGAGTCGAAAATGTAGGAGCAGCCGGTCGACGCTCGATTGCTGGCGATGGACTCCAGTGCGCCGCGTTTATCCAGTTCACACGCGTTATCGTTAACGACCATCGCTGGCAAGCCAGCTCCTACAATACAGCCAATAAGGTGTTCGCCCAGTGCAATGGCCTCGGCAATCCATGCACTGGTAAAGAGCCCTGACACTGGGCGAACGGAAAGTATTTTAGTAGAAGTGGCTAAATATTTCCGTGCGGTAAAGATGAAATTTATCGACATGATATTTAATAAAATGTCGACTTAAATCCAACCCCGCACCGTGCCACAAACTCACCAGTTCGACCATATGAGCTGATTATTCCTATACAAAACTTGCACAGTAATAATCAGCCCATATAGAGCCATTACTCAATCTCAGTGCTTGCTGGTCACCGTCAATATATCGGTATAAACCACGTTAACGCTTTGCCCGACTTTCAAGTCCTTGAGTTTGGCCTGGACCTCAGGACGTTTCACGTCGACGGTCTTGGACTGGCCTTCCGGGTTTTCGAAGGTCACCTTGTGTTTCTTCAGGTCAATGTGGGTGATTTTCAACTGCACTTTCACCTGACGGTAAGCTTCGCCGCCCGGGTTGGCGCTACCTGGTGCAGCACGCACTTCACCGGTGGCTTCGGCGGTGCCGGGCAGGCCTTTGTCGATATCGGTGTCGAGGTAGGCTGCAACGGCGCTGGTGACCCTGATGTCGACCGTATCGCCGACTTTGAGGTTTTTGAGATTTTTCGCCTTGTCGGTCAATTGCACAGGGAACTCATTACCCTGCGGGCCTTTGAGGACCACGGAATGGTTCGCGGCATCAACCGAAACGACTTGGGTGGAGACCTGATCAGCCACCACGACTTCGGACAACGGAATATCGGCGGCAACCGCGCCAAAACTGGCGGCAGACAGCAAGGTAGCGAGGGTGATGGCTTTGGTCAGTGCATGGCGTTTCATAGGCAGAACATTCCCTGTGATAGATGGCAACAGACGGCGTTGAAACCAGGCTCAACACCATGTGTGCGATGAGCATAGACGCTGTTCAACGAGTGGTCGTGGCGAGCCGCTGATTTTCTAATACCCGGTCATTTCCAGATAGCCGTTCCCTGCATGGCTGCCACTGAGGCGCACCGGGCCTTCCCAATATGGAATGCGCAAATCCATCCAGGCCTTGGGATTGAGCGCGGTGATGGCGATATCGAGGTGTTTGGCGGGGATCTTGATCGACCAGCGAATGGGCATTTCGCGCCCGGCAACGCTGGCGGTGTCTTGCGGCGTGAGGCTAATGTCACTGGCGTGCAGCAATTGTGTCTGACCCCGGGCGTCGATCCAGGTGCCGGTGAGGTAAGGTTCGCCGTCCTTTTGCCGCATGCGATACAGCATCACCTGCTCGCCGCTGTCCAGGTGCAGGGAGAGCCAGTCCCAACCACTCTGGTTGGCCGTCAGGGGCTGGCTGCTCCATTCCCGGTCGAGCCAGGCCGGGCCACTGACCTGAAAGGTTTTGCCGTCGATTTCCAGGGTGCCGCTGGCCTGGAAAAACGGCTGGCTATAGTAGTAAGAGGCCTGGCCCTGTTCGGATTTCTGGCTGAACCCCTGGTCCCCCTGAAGCACCAGCGGACCTGTCGCGGTCAACCGCAGCCGGTAGCTGAAACGCTGGTCGCGGGCACTGAGTAGCACGTCAGCCAACGGGTCGTCGGCCGTCGCCTGGCTGCGCAATTGCCAGTCGTCGATCCACGCATTGAACGGCGCAACGCTGACACCGGCCTGACCGACGCCGCCACGGGCATAACGTTCGGCCGCGTGATGCGCCGTCGCCGATGTCACCGCCGCGTGGCCGAGCCAGATTGTCTGATTCTGCCAACCCGCCACCTCGGGGGTGGCTTTCAACGCGCTGCGGAACAACGTCCATTGCGCGCCGAACTCATGGCCCTGATCGTCCTTCAGGTTGGCCGTGACGTACCACCATTCGATGCGAAAGCCGTCGTGCGGGCCGTGATCCACCGGGAAGCTGAACACTCGACCGGGCACCACCTTGGTGAACGCAGCGGCCTGGTTACCCAGTCCGGCAAATCCCTTTTGCTCCGGTGTCGATTGATCGCAGCCACTCAACAGCAGCACCAGCAGCGCCAGGAGCAAGACGCCGAGATTAATTTTCATGGGCAAACGTCCGCAGCAGGTCCGCCGGTTGTGTGCGGTACAAACGATACAACGGCCAGGCCGAGGCCAGTAAGGTCGCCACCAGCGCCAGCCCCATCAATTGCAACAGTTGCACGGGAAACACCCGCAACGGCAGGCGCCAGCCAAAGGCCTGCACGTTGATCACCGTGTCCAGGCACCACGCCAGGGCGATGCCCAGCGGCAACGCCAGCACCAGGGTCAGCAACGCCAGCAACCAGGTTTGCCCGAGGTTGAGCAACATCAAATGCCGACGCGTCACCCCCAGCGCCCACAACGGCGCCAGTTGCCCGAGACGGCTCTGGCTTTGGGTCAACAGACTGATGAACAGCGCCACCCCGGCCACGCAAAGCGTCAGGCTGTTGAGCGCGGCGGTGGCGGCGAAGGTGCGTTCGAAGACTTGCGTGGACCAGCCCTTGAGCCGCGCCTGATCGACGATGCGGCTGTCGTCCAGGGTAAACCGCGCCTGCAACGCCGTGACGAACGCCGGGATCGACGCCGGTTCGATGCGCAGGTTGAAGCGGTTCGGCGTCAGTTGCGGCCAGCCGCGCAACAGGTGGTTGATGTTGACCAGAACGTGGCCCTTGGGATTGCCATAGTCGGCGTAGATCCCGACGATCCGTGGCGACCACGGGCCAGTGGGCGTCGGCAGCGTCAGGTGATCGCCCAGTTGCACTTGCAGGCGCCGGGCCAGTTGTTCGCTGAGCATCACCGCATCGTCCTTGGCCAGTCGTTCCCAAGGGTTGTCGCCCAAGGCTTCGAGCAACGGCCAGTGCTGGCGATAGGTCGGGTGGTCGATGATCCCGGACAGGTCCGTCGGCCAGCCCTGCAACTGGATCGACACCTGCCAGTTGGGCAGCACCGCCGCCAGTTGCGGCTGGTG
>NZ_AKJL01000095.1 GCF_000282355.1 Pseudomonas sp. GM49 | reverse complement strand
GCCCAAGCGCCTGGATCGAGCCGAAGGGTGACTGGGGCAAGGGCACCGTCGATCTGGTCGAAATTCCGACCGCCGACGAAACCAACGACAATATAGTGGCGTTCTGGAACCCGGAAAAATTGCCGGAACCTGGCCAGCCGCTCGATGTCGCTTATCGTATGCACTGGACCATGGACGAATCGGCGATTCACGCGCCGGACAGCGCCTGGGTCAAACAGACCCTGCGTTCCACCGGTGACGTCAAACAGTCCAACCTGATTCGTCAGCCGGACGGCAGCGTTGCCTACCTGGTGGACTTCGAAGGCCCGTCCCTGGCGGCATTGCCGGCCGAAGCGGAGGTTCGCAGCCAGGTCAGCGTCGGCGACAACGCCGAGCTGGTGGAAAACAGCGTGCGCTACAACCCTGAAACCAAGGGCTGGCGCCTGACCCTGCGGATGAAGATCAAGGATCCGGGCAAGGCCACCGAGATGCGTGCCGCGCTGGTACAGAACATCGTGCCTGCGGATCTGGCCAAGACGTCGATTCCGTCGTCGAACTCCTCGGTTGCCAAGGCCGACAAGGTTGCCGCCAAGCAACAAGAGAAAGAGGACAAGGAAGCCAAGCAAGCGGAGGCCAAGCAGGCTGACGCCAAGCCTGTTGCAGATGCCAAGGACAAGGCCAATAAAGACGCCAAGCAGCCTGTCGCTGCCGACGCGGCCCCAGCCACACCGGAATCGGCCCCGACTGAAGAAGTCCTGACCGAGACCTGGAGCTATCAGTTGCCTGCCGATGAGTAACTTTCAAGTACGGCCAGAATCTCTTTCCGAGTATCTGGCGCATCTGCCGATGACCGACGAGCAGCGCGCGGAACTCGCGGGCTGCCAGTCTTTCAGCGAATTGCATGAACGCCTGTCATCGTCGACGTTCGATGCCCCGACCGACGCCGCCCAGGCTTCGGTCGGCAAACGCCTGACCCTGAGCACCGCCGAAGAGCTGCAGGACGCGGAAATGCTGGCGCTCGACGCCAACGGTCGGGTCTGCCTCAAGGCGACTCCGCCTATTCGTCGGACCAAGGTCGTGCCGGAGCCGTGGCGCACCAACATTCTGGTGCGCGGCTGGCGTCGGATGACCGGCCGCACCAACCCGCCGAAGCCGCCGAAGGACGAACGGGTGTTGCCTGCTGCGCGCTGGCGCACGGTCGGTTCGATCCGTCGCTACATTCTGTTGCTGCTGATGCTCGGCCAGACCATCGTCGCCGGCTGGTACATGAAAGGCATCATGCCGTACCAGGGCTGGTCGTTTGTCGACCTCAACGAAGTGCTGCACCAACCGCTGCTGCAAACCGCCACGCAGGTGCTGCCGTATGCGTTGCAGACGAGCATCCTGATCCTGTTCGGGATTCTGTTCTGCTGGGTATCGGCCGGTTTCTGGACCGCGCTGATGGGCTTCCTCGAGTTGCTCACCGGTCACGACAAGTACCGTATCTCCGGTAAAAGTGCCGGCAACGAGCCGATTCCAAAGGATGCGCGCACCGCCCTGGTGATGCCGATCTGCAACGAAGACGTGCCTCGGGTATTCGCCGGCCTGCGGGCGACCTTCGAGTCGGTTGCGGCCACGGGTGACCTGGACCGCTTCGACTTCTTCGTCCTCAGCGACAGTAACGACGCCGATATCTGTGTTGCCGAGCAACAGGCCTGGCTGGACGTCTGCCGCGAAGCCGGTGGCTTCGGCAAGATCTTCTATCGTCGCCGCCGTCGTCGCGTAAAACGTAAAAGCGGCAACCTCGACGACTTCTGCCGTCGTTGGGGCGGTGACTACAAGTACATGGTCGTACTCGATGCCGACTCCGTGATGAGCGGCGAGTGCCTGACCAGTCTGGTGCGCCTGATGGAAGCCACGCCGGACGCCGGGATCATCCAGACCGCGCCACGTGCGTCGGGCATGGACACCCTGTATGCGCGCATGCAGCAGTTCGCCACTCGCGTGTATGGCCCGCTGTTCACCGCCGGTCTGCACTTCTGGCAACTGGGCGAGTCGCACTACTGGGGCCACAACGCGATCATCCGCATGAAGCCGTTCATCGATCACTGCGCCCTGGCGCCGTTGCCTGGTAAAGGTGCGTTCTCTGGTGCGATCCTGTCCCACGACTTCGTTGAAGCCGCGCTGATGCGCCGTGCCGGCTGGGGCGTGTGGATTGCCTACGACTTGCCGGGCAGCTATGAAGAACTGCCACCAAACCTGCTGGATGAACTCAAGCGTGACCGTCGCTGGTGCCACGGTAACCTGATGAACTTCCGCCTGTTCCTGGTCAAGGGCATGCACCCGGTGCACCGCGCGGTGTTCCTGACCGGCGTGATGTCTTACCTGTCGGCGCCGTTGTGGTTCTTCTTCCTGGTGCTGTCGACCGCGCTGCTGGCGGTCAACACGCTGATGGAACCGCAGTACTTCCTGGAACCGCGCCAGCTCTATCCGCTGTGGCCGCAATGGCACCCGGACAAGGCGATTGCACTGTTCTCGACCACCATCGTGCTGCTGTTCCTGCCGAAGCTGTTGAGCATCATCCTGATCTGGGCCAAGGGTGCGAAAGAGTTCGGCGGCAAGTTCAAGGTGACCCTGTCGATGCTGCTGGAGATGCTGTTCTCCATGCTGCTGGCGCCGGTGCGGATGATTTTCCACACCCGTTTCGTCCTCGCCGCGTTCCTCGGCTGGGCCGCGACCTGGAACTCGCCACAGCGTGACGACGACTCCACGCCGTGGAGCGAAGCGGTCAAGCGCCACGGTCCGCAAACCCTGCTGGGCTTCTTCTGGGCCATGCTGGTGATCTGGCTGAACCCGAGCTTCCTGTGGTGGCTGGTGCCGATCGTCGGTTCGTTGATGCTGTCGATCCCGGTATCGGTGATCTCCAGCCGTGTCGGCCTGGGCCTCAAGTCCCGTGACGAGAGCCTGTTCCTGATCCCTGAGGAATACAATCCGCCGCAGGCGTTGCTGGCCACTGACCAGTACACCCACGAAAACCGCTGGCACGCGCTGAACGACGGCTTCGTCCGTTCGGTGGTCGATCCACAGCAGAACGCCCTGGCGTGCTCGCTGGCGACCTCGCGTCACCGTGAGGCCGAGCCGATTGAATGGCTGCGGGTCGAGCGGGTACGCCATGCAATGAAAGTCGGTCCTGAAGGGTTGACCAACAACGAGCGAGTGCAATTGCTCAGTGACCCGGTGGCCCTGGCCCGCCTGCATGAGCAGGTCTGGAACGAAAGTCATGCCGAGTGGCTGGGCGCGTGGCGCAAGTCGGTCAAGGCCGACCCCCATGCACCGCTGCTGCCGCTCAAGCCGCTGAGCGTCCAGCCTCAGTTGGCCTGATGAAGAAACGCCCCGCTATCCAGCGGGGCTTTTTTTTGCCTGATCGTTCCCAAACCCTTGTGCAAACGGACGAGTAGTTTAGGATCCGTCCCCGAATTGGTGTGCCCGGATAATTTTTGTCCGTATTGGTGCGTTTCCTCCCGGGGGAGCCGCCATTTTTGCGCGCCTCACAACGCAATGGTTTTGGGGACTTGAAGATGAAGAAGTATCTGTCGATGCTGCTGGTCGGCGTCACGGCACTGGTTGCAGTGAACTCGGCGCAGGCCGGTGCCATCGATGACGCGGTCAAGCGCGGCACGTTGAAAGTCGGCATGGACCCGACCTACATGCCGTTCGAAATGACCAACAAGCGCGGCGAGATCATTGGCTTCGAAGTCGACATCCTCAAAGCCATGTCCAAGGCCATGGGCGTCAAGCTGGAACTGGTGTCCACCGGCTACGACGGCATCATTCCGGCCCTGCTGACCGACAAGTTCGACATGATCGGCAGCGGCATGACCCTGACCCAGGAACGCAACCTGCGTCTGAACTTCAGCGAACCGTTCATCGTGGTCGGCCAGACGCTGCTGATCCGCAAGGAGCTGGAAGGCACCATCCAGTCCTATAAAGACCTGAACACGGCCGACTACCGCATCACCTCCAAACTCGGCACCACCGGCGAAATGGTTGCCAAAAAGCTCATCTCCAAAGCCAAGTACCACGGTTACGACAACGAGCAGGAAGCGGTGCTCGACGTGGTCAACGGCAAGGCTGACGCCTTCATCTACGACGCGCCGTACAACGTCGTGGCGGTGAACAAGGTCGGCAACGGCAAACTGGTGTTCCTCGACAAGCCGTTCACCTACGAGCCGTTGGCCTTCGGTTTGAAGAAGGGTGATTACGACAGCATCAACTTCATCAACAACTTCCTGCACCAGATCCACGAAGACGGCACCTACGATCGCATCCATGACAAGTGGTTCAAGAGCAGCGAGTGGCTCAAGGACATGGAGTAACACTCGGTCAAATAGACCGCGTCGCTGCAATCGCGAGCAAGCTCGCTCCCACAGTTAATCCGGGTGAACACAAATTTTGTGTCCGGCACAGCCCCTGTGGGAGCGAGCTTGCTCGCGATAGCGGCCTCCCCGGCGATACAACTTTCGGATTCAACAAACCCAATGAAACAGAAAAAAGCCCAATGGCCCTGGCACGTCCTGACCGTGCTGGTGCTCATCGGCCTGGCCGGCGCGTTGTACTACGCCACCTCGCTGATGTCCTATGAATGGCGCTGGAACCGCGTTCCGCAGTACTTCGCCTACCACGCCGAAGAGTCCCAGCGCGCCGCCGACATCTCCACCGTCAGCGAACTGGTGCGCAAGGGCGACAAGGCTGAAGTCACCCTGCGCAACGACGCCGGCACCGAGCAGCACCTGATCGTCGACGACAACAGCCTGCAAGTCGCCCAAGGCGATGATGTGGCCGAGGGCGATGTGATTGGCGTGACCCGCCATTGGGCCGCAGGGCCGCTGATGTGGGGGCTCTGGACAACATTGTGGTTGTCTGTGGTGTCCGGCGTTCTAGGGCTACTGATCGGTCTGGCCACCGGCCTGTGCCGGCTGTCGAACAACCCGACCCTGCGCGACCTCTCGACGATCTACGTCGAACTGGTGCGCGGTACGCCGCTGTTGGTACAGATCTTCATTTTCTACTTCTTCATCGGCACGGTGATGAACCTGTCCCGGGAATTTGCCGGGATCGCGGCGCTGTCGCTGTTCACTGGCGCCTATGTGGCGGAAATCATCCGCTCCGGCGTGCAATCCATCGCCCGTGGCCAGAACGAAGCTGCACGGTCGCTGGGTTTGAGTGCCGGTCAGTCGATGCGTCATGTGGTGCTGCCGCAAGCCTTCAAGCGTGTACTGCCGCCGCTGGCAGGGCAGTTCATCAGCCTGGTGAAAGATACCTCGCTGGTGTCGGTGATCGCGATTACCGAACTGCTCAAAAGTGGCCGCGAAGTCATCACCACCTCGTTCTCGCCGTTCGAAATCCTGTTCTGCGTCGCCGGCCTGTACCTGTTGATCAACCTGCCACTGTCGAAAATCGCCAGCCGGCTTGAGCGGAGGCTCGCGCAAAGTGATTGAAGTCCGCAATCTGGTAAAAGTCTTCGACACCCGCGGCCAGGTGGTGCGCGCGGTGGATAACGTCAGCACAACGGTCGCCAAGGGCGAAGTGCTGGTGGTGATCGGTCCGTCCGGCTCCGGCAAGTCGACCTTTCTGCGCTGCCTCAATGGCCTGGAAACCTTCGATTCCGGCTCAGTGAGCATCGACGGCCTGCAACTGGCCGACCCGAAAACCGATGTGAACGCCTATCGCCGCGAAGTCGGCATGGTGTTCCAGCACTTCAACCTGTTCCCGCACATGACCGTGCTGGAAAACCTCTGCCTGGCGCAGAAAGTCGTGCGCAAGCGCGGTAAAAAGGAACGTGAGGCCAAGGCCATGGCGTTGCTGGAAAAGGTCGGGATTGCGCAGAAGGCCAACGAGTTTCCGTCACGCCTGTCCGGCGGTCAGCAACAACGCGTGGCCATCGCCCGGGCACTGGCGATGGAGCCGAAGGTCATGCTGTTCGACGAGCCGACCTCGGCACTCGACCCGGAAATGGTCGGCGAAGTGCTGGATGTGATGAAAAACCTGGCCGTGGAAGGCATGACCATGGTCTGCGTCACCCACGAAATGGGCTTTGCCCGGGAAGTGGCGGATCGGGTGCTGTTCTTCGATCACGGCAAGTTGCTGGAAGATGCTTCGCCAGCGGAGTTCTTCGATGCACCGAAGGATCCGCGGGCACAGGCGTTTTTGCGCCAGGTTTTGTAATCTCGGCGTCTGAAAAGTCGCCATCGCGAGCAAGCTCGCTCCCACAGTGATTCTTGGTGTTAGTACTTATTACGGAACACCACAGAACCCTGTGGGAGCGAGCTTGCTCGCGATAGCATCACCTCGGTTCCAAGCGAGCCGAGGCGGATGAATCACCTCAAACCTTGAACTTGCCCACCAGCATCTGCAAATGCGTTCCCAACCGCGCCAGCTCAACGCTGGAGGCCGCGGTCTCTTCACTTGCGGCCGAGGTCTGGTCCGACACGTCCCGCACGTTCAGCACGCTGCGGTTGATCTCTTCGGCCACGGCGCTTTGCTGTTCGGCGGCAGCGGCGATCTGTTGGTTCATCGCCTGAATCGCCGAGACGGTGCGGGTGATGCTTTCCAGCGAACCACCGGCGCGGCGGGTCAGTTCGACACTGCTGTCGGTCAGGTTGCGGCTGTTGTCCATGATGGTCGCCACCTGCTGCGTGCCGTTTTGCAGGCCGACGATCAGCTCTTCGATCTCTTCGGTGGACTTCTGGGTGCGCTGGGCCAGGCTGCGGACTTCGTCTGCGACCACGGCAAATCCACGTCCGGCTTCACCGGCCCGGGCGGCTTCAATCGCGGCGTTGAGCGCCAGCAGGTTGGTTTGCTGGGCCACGGACTTGATCACGTCGAGCACGCTGCCGATCTTGTCGCTTTCGCGCTTGAGTTCGCCCATGGCCTCGGTGGAGTGGCCGACTTCCGCGGCCAGGCGTTCGATCTGGGCGATGGCTTCGCCCACCACTTTGTCGCCCTCGCGGGCCTGCTGGTCGGCGGCGACGGCGGCTTCGGAGGCTTCTTCGGCGTTGCGCGCGACTTCCTGCACGGTGGCGGCCATTTCGTTCATCGCAGTCGCGACCTGATCGGTCTCGACCTTCTGGCTGTTGACCCCGGCGCTGGTCTGTTCGGTCACGGCGGACAGCTCTTCGGCGGCGCTGGCGATCTGCGTGACGCCATCGCTGATGCCGCCGATCAGCTCGCGCAAGCCCTGGGTCATGCTCTGCATGGCACGCTGCAACTGGCCGAGTTCGTCACGGCGCTGCGACGTCAGGTTGTGGGTCAGGTCGCCACGGGCTACGCGTTCAGCGACGGCCAGGGTCTGGTTCAATGGAATGATGATCTGCCGGGTGATCGCCCAGGCGGCCAGCAGGCCGAAGGCGATGGCCAGTACGGTGGCGAGGGTCAGCATGTTCTTGGCGTGGGCGGCGTCGGTGTCGCGCACGACGGTTTGCGAGACGGTGAGTTTCTGGCTCATGTCCAGCAGGATGTCGCCTTGGGCGGACATGCGTACCAGGGCCTTGGCGCTGGCCACCTGGGAGTCGCGGAACTGGCTGACAGCAGCACGGTAGGCCTTCAGCGAATCAGTCGCCTGTTGCAGGTTGGCGATGTGTTCTCCGGGCAGTTTGGCCGGCAGGCTCTCGAGGTTCTTCAGGGCGTTGTCGATCGCGTCGAGGGCTGGCTGTTCGGCTTCGGTCTTGCCGCTGTAGGTGTAGCCGCGAACCTGGAAGCGCGCCTGCTGGATCAGTTTGCCGAGGTCGATCACGCTGTTGAACGCCGCCACGCTGTCGCCTTGCAGCATGGTTTTTTCTACTTCGGCGACGCGGGCCACGGCGTTGTCGGCGGTGGCGCCGAGTTTGCTGCGGGCGTCTTCACGCTGGGCGCCGGCCTGGGTCATGTCGCTGAAGGCACGACGGTATTCGGCGACAGCGGCCAGTTGTTGATCGACCATGGCCGTATCAGCCGGTTGCTCGATCAGGCCGCGGGCGGTCTGCAGGCCGCTTTCGAGTTTGCCCAACAGATCGTTGACGGCGCCGGGACCCTGTTCGCCGCGGCGCATCTCGTAATCCAGGCGGGCGATGCGCAGGTCCTTGGTCAGGTCGTTGAGGCTGGCGATGAACCCCAGTTTATCGCCACGGCTGGTGACGCCGCTCAGGCCGCTCCAGCCGGTGAAGGTGATCAGCAGGGTCAGTAACAGCACCAGACCGAAGCCGATCCCCAGCTTGCGTTTGACGCTGACGTTTCCCAGATTCTCGGCTAGCCATTGATACATGCTGAAACTCCCCGGACCGCAATTTGGTTTTATGGGGGGTGTATCGGCAGGGGCGCGAGGTTCTGTAGGCGCTGCCCGATGTATGGGCGAATAGCTATCTCGGGTAGAAGTCGGACCTGTGGGAGCGAGCTTGCTCGCGATGATGGTGTATCAGCCACTTCATTGTTGACTGACACGCCGCTATCGCGAGCAAGCTCGCTCCCACAAGGGATTGTGTCCAGGATCAGAACAGTCGTGCCAGCAGCGCGGTCACGGCGGTTTCGACGCGAAGAATGCGCTCGCCCAGTTGCACCGGTTGCAGGCCGGACTTGCCCAGCAGGTCGATTTCGTAGGGAATCCAGCCACCCTCGGGGCCGATGGCCAGGGTCACCGGTTCGCTGAGTGCGCGAGGGCAGGGCGGGTAATTGCCCGGATGCCCCACCAGGCCGAGGGTGCCTTCGGTGATGGCAGGCAGGCGGTCTTCGACGAACGGCTTGAAGCGCTTCTCGATGACGACTTCCGGCAGCACGCTGTCCCGGGCCTGTTCGAGGCCGAGGATCAACTGCTCGCGAATCGCTTCCGGTTCCAGGAACGGGGTCTGCCAGAAGCTCTTCTCGACGCGATAGCTGTTGACCAGCACGATACGCGGCACACCCATGGCCGCCACGGTCTGGAACACCCTGCGCAGCATTTTGGGCCGCGGCAGGGCCAATACCAGGGTCAATGGCAGCTTGGCCGGTGGCGGCTGGTCGAGGGTGACGCGCAATTCCGCTTCGTCGGCGTCCAGGCGCAGCACTTCGGCCGAGCCCATCAGCCCGCCGATCCGCCCGACGCGCATGCTGTCACCCACTTCACAGCGGTGGACTTCCTGCATGTGGGTCAACCGGCGATCGCGCAGGATCGCCCGGTCGGCCGCAATGAAGTCGGCCTCTTCAAGGAGCAGCAGGTTCACGCTTGGGTCGCTGGCGGCTGGTCGTTGTGATCGTCGGCCGGTTGGTCGTCCGGATGCTCGCCACGCTTGCTGATCAGGCTGCCGAACAGGATGCCGATTTCAAACAACAGCCACATCGGCACAGCCAGCAGGGTCTGCGAGAAAATGTCCGGTGGCGTGAGGATCATGCCGACCACGAAACAGCCGATGATCACGTACGGGCGGATTTTCTTCAGGTATTTGACGTCGACCACGCCGATCCATACCAGCAGCACCACGGCCACCGGAATTTCGAACGCCACGCCAAAGGCGAAGAACAGCGTCATGACGAAATCGAGGTAGCTGGTGATGTCGGTCATCATTTCCACGCCGGCCGGGGTGGCGGCGGCGAAGAACTTGAAGATCAGCGGGAACACCAGGAAATAGGCGAAGGCCATGCCGGCGTAGAACAACAGGATGCTGGACACCAGCAGTGGCACGGCGATGCGTTTTTCATGCTTGTACAGGCCGGGGGCAATGAAGCCCCAGATCTGATGCAGGATCACCGGGATGGCCAGGAACAGCGAGACCATCATGGTCAGCTTCAGTGGCGTCAGGAACGGCGACGACACGTCGGTGGCAATCATCGTCGCGCCGGCGGGCAGGTACGCACGCAGCGGCGTCGAGACGAAGGTGTAGATCTGCTGGGTGAAGGCAAACAGCCCGGCGAAGATGATGAAAATCGCCGCTACACAGCGCAGCAGGCGGGTACGCAACTCGGTGAGGTGCGAAACCAGCGGCATGTGCTGGTCGTTTTCAGGGAGATCGCTCATGGGGCTCGCGGCGGCAGTGTTGGGGCATGAGGGGCTGGCGCAACAGGCGCAGCCGCAGGTGTGACTGGTTCAACCGGTGTGGCTGCAACATCGGGTGCAGGTTCTGCCGCTACAGCAGGTGCTGCGACGCTGGCGGCGGGAACCTGAATCGTCTGCTCTCCCACATGCTCGACCGGCGTAGGCTCCTGCTGGGTCGGCGTGAAGATTTTCCGCGCCTCCTGCTCAAGCGACAGGATGTGCTCGTTGTGCAGTTGCCGACGAATTTCGTCGGCACCGATTTCACGTTCAACTTCCTGTTTGATCGCGTTGAAGCTGCGCTTCAGGCGCCCGACCCACAGGCCAGCGGTGCGCGCAGCGCCCGGCAAGCGCTCGGGACCCAGCACCAGCAGGGCAACGAGGCCGACGAGCAGCAGTTCAGAGAAGCTGATACCAAACATTAGTCTGCGCTCACACGTCTTTGCGGATCGGCTCTTCGACTTTCTGTGCCTGCACGTCGATGGTGTGCGGCTGGTTCACAGAGGTCTGTGGCTGTACCGGCGGAACCGGTTGGGCCGGGGTCGCGTTCGGGTCGGCCGGTTTTTCGTCGTCGTTCATGGCTTTCTTGAAACCCTTGATCGACTCGCCGACGTCAGTGCCGAGGTTTTTCAGTTTCTTGGTACCGAATACCAGTACCACGACAACCAGGATGACGATCCAGTGTTTCCAGTCAAAAATGCCCATGCTGCTGCTCCTCTCTAATAGTTATTCAGGCGGACGGACGCGAGGCTTTCTCTACGTGTCCGGAGAGACCGAAACGACGGTCCAGTTCATCGAGTACAGCCTGTGGATGCTGCCCCAATTGGGCGAGCATGACCATGCTGTGGAACCACAAATCGGCGGTTTCGTAGATCACATCGCTGCAGTCGCCGCTGACGGCGGCGTCCTTGGCGGCAATGATGGTCTCGACCGACTCTTCGCCGACTTTTTCCAGAATCTTGTTCAAGCCTTTGTGGTACAGGCTGGCGACATACGAGCTGTCGGCGGCGGCGCCTTTGCGCTCTTCCAGTACCTGGGCCAGACGGGTCAGAGTGTCACTCATGTTTGTGTCCTGCGGAATAGATGGCGTGCGGATCTTTCAGGACCGGGTCGACCGTTGTCCAGTCGCCGTTCTCGTAGACGCGGTAGAAGCAGCTCTGGCGGCCGGTATGGCAGGCAATGTCACCGATCTGCTCGACCATCAGAATGATGACGTCGGCGTCGCAGTCCAGGCGCATCTCGTGCAGGGTTTGCACATGGCCGGACTCTTCGCCCTTGCGCCACAGCTTGCCACGGGAACGCGACCAGTAAATCGCACGGTTCTCGGCAGCGGTCAGTTCCAGTGCTTCGCGGTTCATCCAGGCCATCATCAGGACGCGCCCGGTCTTGTGATCCTGGGCGATGGCCGGCACCAGGCCGTCAGCGTCCCACTTGATCTCGTCCAGCCAGTTTTTCATCTTCGACTCCGACAGCGAGCTCCACACTTCAATAGTCGAGCTCAGGCGTTGAAACAGTGTGCCAGTCGTTCACACAACTGGCTATCGGCGAACGACCAGATACAAACCGACGGCCATCATGATGCCAGCTGGCCAATAGTCCAACTGATTCAGTGGCCCGCCAGCGGCAAGGATGGCGCCACCGGCCAGATGGGCCGTACCGAGCAGGCGCAGGAACCAGTCGTCCCGGCGTCGATGCCACGGTGGCGGCGGGTCGTAGGCGTGGGGTTGGGACATGCGTTCGAGCAGGTCGCGGGCCATGTTGGCCAGGTGCGGGATCTGCTCGAACTGGCTGTGCACGTTGCCGAGCAGGGCTTTGGGGCTGACCCGCTCGCGCATCCAGCGTTCGAGGAACGGCTGCGCGGTGTTCCACAAGTCGAGGTCCGGATACAGCTGACGGCCCAGGCCTTCGATGTTCAACAGGGTTTTTTGCAGCAGGACCAGCTGCGGCTGCACTTCCATGTTGAAGCGACGCGCGGTCTGGAACAGGCGCATCAACACCTGACCGAAGGAAATGTCCTTCAACGGTTTTTCGAAGATGGGCTCGCACACGGTACGGATCGCCGCTTCGAATTCGTTGAGTTTGGTTTCTGCCGGCACCCAGCCCGAATCGATGTGCAACTGCGCCACCCGCCGGTAATCGCGCTTGAAGAAGGCGAACAGGTTGCGTGCCAGATAGTCCTGGTCTTCCGGGGTCAGGCTGCCGACGATGCCGCAGTCGATCGCAATGTATTGCGGGCTCCACGGGTTCACGGTGCTGACGAAAATGTTGCCCGGGTGCATGTCGGCATGGAAGAAACTGTCGCGGAACACCTGGGTGAAGAAGATTTCCACGCCGCGTTCGGCGAGCATTTTCATGTCGGTGCGCTGGTCGGCCAGGGTCGCCAGATCGGTGACCTGAATGCCGTAGATGCGCTCCATTACCAGCACTTTCGGTCGGCACCAGTCCCAGTAGACTTGCGGCACATAGAGCAGCGGCGAACCGTCGAAGTTGCGCTTCAACTGGCTGGCGTTGGCCGCCTCGCGCAGCAGGTCGAGTTCGTCGTAGATGGTTTTTTCGTAATCGCTGACCACGTCCACGGGGTGCAGCAGGCGCGCATCGGCGGAGACTTTTTCAGCGGCGCGGGCGAGGATGAACAGCCACGCCAGGTCCTGGGCGATCACCGGCTTGAGGCCCGGCCGGATCACCTTGACCACCACTTCTTCACCGGTTTTCAGTTGCGCGGCATGCACCTGCGCCACCGAGGCCGAGGCCAGCGGCTCGACATCGAAACGGCTGAACACGTCGCTGATTTTCTTGCCCAGCTGTTCTTCGATCAGCTTGACCGACACCTGCGAATCGAACGGCGGCACGCGGTCCTGCAACAGCATCAGCTCATCGGCGATGTCTTCTGGCAGCAGGTCGCGACGGGTGGACAGGATCTGCCCGAATTTGATGAAAATCGGCCCCAGGTCTTGCAGCGCCAGGCGCAAGCGCGCGCCACGGCTCAGGTCCAGGGTCTTGCGCGGAAACCAGCGCCACGGCAACGCGTAACGCAGCGCCCGCAGGAACCAGGGCAGCGGCAGGGCGAACAGCAGGTCATCGAGGCGGTAGCGGATCACGACGCGCTGGATGCGCAACAAACGGCGGACGGCAAGCAGCTTCATGCGTTATCGCTTGGGTCGAGGGATCGGGAAAGGCGCTCGAAACGCGCCTCGAGACGTTCAAGATCGAGTTTGATCTGGTCCAGTTCACTGAATCGGGCTTCGGCTTCGCGCTGACCGACAAGGGTGCGCGATTCTTCGGCCAGGTATTCGCCCAGGTTCTGGCCCAGGCTGGCAAAGCCTTGCTGATACCAGCGGGCGCGACTGCGCAGGTGACCGCCGACCAGTTGCGTGGCCACGGGGCCCAGCCAGCGCGAGAGTTCGTACTCCCAGTCCAGTTCGAGGTCCTGAAGGATCGCCGCCAGTTCCAGCAGCACACCGCTGTCGCCGTCGAGCTCGACTTCCGGGCTGTGCAGGACGGCAGTCTTGTCCTTGCTCATCGCCAGTTTCAACAGGCTCGAGGCCGGTGCACGCAAGGTGCAGTCGGCACCGGTTTCCCACTGGGAGGCGAGCATCAGGCCTTCGTCGCTGGGCAGGATGAACAGTTGCAGCGCCGGGTTACGGCAATCGACGGCAATCACTCTGCCGCTCAAATGCGCCAGCCGCGGCAGCGCCGTGCTGTCGAGACGCAGCACCCGGTTCAGGCCGAGTTCAACGCTGGCAAGCAGCCCGGCGAGCAGCATCAGGGCTTGATGCCGCGGTGCAGGGCAACGATGCCTGCGGTCATGTTGTGATAGGTCACGCGGTCGAAGCCGGCTTCGACCATCATCGACTTCAGGGTTTCCTGGTTCGGGTGCATGCGGATCGATTCGGCCAGGTAGCGATAGCTTTCCGAGTCGTTGGTGATCAGCTTGCCCATCAGCGGCATGAAGGCGAACGAGTAGGCGTCGTAGGCCTTGGACATCAGCGCGTTGGTCGGCTTGGAGAATTCCAGCACCAGCAAACGGCCACCCGGCTTGAGCACGCGCAGCATCGAGCGCAGGGCATCTTCCTTGTGGGTCACGTTGCGCAGGCCGAAGGCGATGGTCACGCAGTCGAAATGGTTGTCCGGGAACGGCAGTTTTTCCGCATCGGCCTGGACGAATTCGACGTTGCCGGCCACACCGAGGTCCAGCAGGCGGTCACGACCGACCTTGAGCATCGACTCGTTGATGTCGGCCAATACGACCTGACCGGTCGGGCCGACCAGATGCGAGAATTTTCTGGTCAGATCGCCGGTACCGCCGGCGATGTCCAGCACGCGGTTACCGGTGCGCACGCCCGACAATTCGATCGCGAAACGCTTCCACAGACGGTGCATGCCGCCCGACAGAAGGTCGTTCATCAGGTCGTACTTGGCGGCTACCGAGTGGAAAACCTCAGCGACTTTTTCCGCTTTCTGGCTTTCCGGAACGTTTTTGAAGCCGAAGTGTGTGGTGGGTTCGGCATCGCTGCCTTTGCGCTGATCAGTCATATCGCTGTCACCAAAAGAGAATGCGCGACATTCTAATCCCCAAGGCATGCTTTGTCTTGGCAAGGCTGAAGGTAAGATGGGCAACCATCGGGACGTTTTGACGCAGCAGAGGTCAAGATGCCTCGGGAAAGCATCCATAAAGCAGGAGTCATTTGATGGCCCGTATTAGTGTTGAACGTGCCCATGGCCTGGGTAAGGAAGCGGCTCGCGAGAAGGCCGACAAGCTGGCGCAGAAACTTGCCGATCAGTATGGCCTGGAACCGCAGTGGTCCGGCGACACCCTGAACCTCAAACGCTCGGGTGTGAAGGGTGCGGTGCATGTCAGCGAGAATTCGATCAAGGTTGACGTGGAGCTGGGCCTGATGATGTCGGCCATGAGCGGCATGATCAAAGCGGAAATCGAAAAGGCACTGGATAAAGTCCTGGTCTGATTTCCCCTTGAAATGAGATCCCTGTGGGAGCGAGCTTGCTCGCGATGACAGAGTGTCAGTCAATATCATTGTCGACTGATGCACCGCCATCGCGAGCAAGCTCGCTCCCACATTTGTTTTGTGGTGCACCTAACGGTTTATGTCAGTTGTTAGGGTGCCGTTTCTAATTTTTCTCCCTACTTTGTGCCTGAGCCCGACACTTATCCGGGCAGTTCCTCAAACCTTCTGCGCGTGAGGTGCACCATGGCCAAAGCTATTTTGAAGAAAAAAACCGACGCATCGAGCGGCACGCTGAGCGACGTCAAATCCTATGCCCGCAAGATCTGGCTGGCAGGCCTGGGTGCCTACACCAAGGTCGGACAAGAGGGCAGCGAATACTTTCAAGAGCTGATCAAGGCTGGTCAGGTTGTTGAAAAGAAAGGCAAAAAAGTAGTCGCTGAGAAACTTGAAGCGGCGAATGCCGAGATCGATGAAGCCAAGAGTGAAGTGAGCACTTTCAAAGGCAAGGTCGAAGTTCAACTCGACAAGGTCGAGAAGGCGTTCGACACGCGTGTCGCAAGTGCCTTGAATCGTATCGGCATTCCGTCTAAACATGACGTTGAGACACTCTCTGCTAAGCTCGATGAGCTGACGGCATTGCTCGAACGTGTCGCGCGTAAATCTTAAGGAGAACGGGATGGCTGGCAAAAAGAATACTGAAAAAGAAGGCAGCTCGTGGATCGGGAAAGTCGAAGACTACTCCCGCAAAATCTGGCTGGCTGGCTTAGGCGTGTACTCGAAGATCGACACTGACGGCAGCAAGCTCTTCGATGCATTGGTAAAGGACGGCGAGAAAGCCGAGAAGCTGACCAAGAGCGCTGTTGGCAAAACTGTCGACGCCGCCAAGGACTCCGCCTCTTCGGCCAAATCGCGCATCAGCGGCGTGAAAGATCGTGCACTGGGCAAGTGGGACGAGCTGGAAGGGGCTTTCGACAAGCGCCTGAACAGCGCCATTTCGCGTCTGGGCGTGCCGAGCCGCAACGAAGTCAAAGCACTGCACAGCAAGGTCGATACCCTGACCAAGCAAATCGAAAAACTCACCGGTGCCAAGGTTGCGCCTGTTGCGGCGAAAACCGCGGTGGCCAAGCCTGCTGCTAAACCGGTCGCTAAAACTGCTGCCAAGCCACTGGCAAAAGCGGCGGCTAAAACTGCTG
>NZ_AKJL01000094.1 GCF_000282355.1 Pseudomonas sp. GM49 | reverse complement strand
GGGGAGCCAGTGCTCATCGGCTGTGGATAACTTGCAGTGCCGACGCAGCCCCGGCAAATCCAGAAAGGCATTGGCACAACCCTGACGCTTCTGCTGGCGCTCACGCGCCTCGGCGACAAGCGCCGCAGCACGGGCGCTGTCCTCTCCCGGTTTCACCGTGGGGTTCAATGTTGTGATTTCCCGGGCGACTGTCAGGTGCAGGTCGATGCGATCGAGCAACGGCCCCGACAGTTTGTTGCGATAACGCTGCACCATGTCCGGCGTGCAGGAGCAGCGCCCGCTTGGCTCGCCAAGATATCCACAGGGGCACGGATTCATTGCCGCCACCAATTGAAAACGCGCCGGAAAGTGCGCGCGATCTTTCGCCCGCGAGATTACGATATGCCCGGATTCCATCGGCTCCCTCAGGACTTCCAATACTCTGCGCTCAAACTCGGGAAGCTCATCAAGAAACAGGACGCCGTGGTGGGCGAGGGTAATTTCACCCGGCTGCGGTTTCGAGCCGCCACCCACTAAAGCGGGGCCAGAGGCGGAGTGATGGGGCTGGCGAAAGGGGCGTTGTGGCCAGTGACGCAAGGGCACACAACTGGTGACCGACTGAATCGCCGCCACTTCCAGCGCCTCGCTTTCGGTCAGCGGCGGCAGCAGCCCTGGCAAACGACTCGCCAGCAACGTTTTTCCGGTCCCCGGGGGGCCACTGAGTAGCAGGTTGTGAGCTCCAGCAGCCGCAATCAGCAGCGCACGCTTGGCCGCAAGCTGCCCTTGCACTTCATTCAGATCGGGATAAGGTTTGCTGGCGCAGAGCAGTCCATCGGAAGCATAAGGTTCGATCGGTGTATGCCCGTTGAAGTGCGCGACGGCCTCCAGCAAATGGTCAACAGCAATCACTTTCAGTCCCGACGCCAGGCACGCCTCCTCAGCGTTCGCCCGTGGCACCATCAGCCAGCGCCCGGCCTTGCGTGCCGCCAACGCCGCCGGCAACACCCCTCGAACTGCCCGTACCGCACCTGACAGGGCCAACTCCCCCAAACACTCCACGTCATCCAGTGTCAGCGTCGGCACCTGCACGCTGGCCGAGAGAATCCCCAGGGCAATCGCCAGATCGAAGCGCCCGCCATCCTTGGGCAAATCCGCCGGCGCCAGATTCAGCGTGATCCGTCGCGCCGGAAATTGCAGCCCGGAATTGATGATCGCACTGCGCACCCGATCCTTGCTTTCCTTCACCGCCGCCTCGGGCAGGCCGACCATGGTCAGGGATGGCAGGCCGTTGGCCAGATGGACTTCTACGGTGACGGCGGGTGCCTCGACGCCCACCTGGGCGCGGCTGTGGACGATGGAGAGGGACATGGGCGTTCCTTGAGCTAAACGGGGGCCGCTTCCTGCGGGTTGTTGAAGGGTAGACGTGGAGTCTTGCCGGAGAGGAGGGGGAACTATCGCAGAATGTTGCTGAAGCCACGATCTGTAACAGCTGCCCAGTGCTGCGTTCGGCTGCGCAGCAGTCGTAAAGCCTGCTGGCAAAGCCAGCCTGACACACCCCAGCGCATTTATTTTGCGTATAAAATCAAGCAACTTATGTTGAGGCGGCTTCTTTGGAAGAAGTTGTGTCGTCAAATAAACTACTGTCACCGTCCAGAATTCTGCTGACGAAGCTCTCGGTATCCATCTTCTTTTTACCTTCAGCGATATTCGTAAAATAGTTGAAGTCTAGATCTATCCAGTCCTTGAGTTTGGTTTCGTAGTCATTTGGATACTGTGCTTGCTCCACTGGGGGCAGCCCCTTGTAATGGTCAAGGACGCTTTGGAAGAATTTGGTGAGTTTTCCGGTGCTGTTATATTCATATTCTGCTTCGGCCACCACTTTCTGTCGCCATGCAAATTCTTGTTTGGCTGACTCTTGCAACGCTGCCCGTCTTTCATTGACGGTAAAGGTGCCGCTGTCATCGTAAGTAATTAAAGCAAGCTGATCCATGGGCATCCCCGAAAACGGGTTTTTTCCGAGCCCGTTTGTATACTTTGTTGCACTTTTGGCGCGCGCTAATAATTCGGCATTATCTGTGTCGGGAACTTCGGAGTCGTGTTTTGATTTGTTGGCAGTATAATGATCGCTGTCCAACTCGTTGAGTGTGTTCTTAGCCATCCAACTCAGTTCCGTTCTAGTTAGGCGTGCATCCCGGGCCTGTGCACGTACTGAGGCTTCGCTCAATTGGCTAGCTAGCGTGGAAACGGTACTACTATCTCGTGCGTTGCCAATTGGGCCTTGGGGTGTGTTTTGGTTCACACCTTGGTTTTTGCCGGGAGTCTCTGTCAATTTTTTTGTTCCAGCCGGCGCTTGGCTGTTGCTAGCTGCAAAATTGTTTAGTGAATTAACCATTTTTTGCCACTCCCTGTTCGATGACTAAAATATGATAGGTTGCCTAATGACTGTTGATGCTTTAGCAAGATCTTACAAGCCCCTTAAGGCCCGCTACATGCTTTACTTCATTGTGATTACTACCGACCAAGCATAGGTGGACGGATTTGTTTTAGTTACCTTTATGGTGCAGGTCGCCCCGCCACTAGGCGTGGCCTTATTATTCCATTTTGGAATTTTGCTTGCGGCAAAGCCAGGGGTAGTCACAAATGTCGCTAAATAAACACATTTCTTATTGCCGATTTGATACCGTAAATTAGCATGGTTGTAATCAGGTGATATCTGGCTTTGTATGTCGTACGTATCCGAGCTATTTGCAGTCACGGACGCTTGTGGAGTGGGTGATGCATTTGCTTTCGTTATAGCTTCGTTGTTCGTTATGGGGGTATACGTAGCAGTCTGTGTTCCAAGATTCTTGAATGTAACTGTCACAGGCGGCCCAGCTACCGCTGAACCGATGTGGAATGTAGTCATCGCGAAAGCCGCAATTAAAGGCTTGGATATTTTCATGGGTGTTGCTCTTTGTAGTGCTGGTGCAGTCTTCCATTTAGAAAATTGTACTCATCAAAATCTATTATCTAAGCCATGTAACATGGACTTAAACTTTTCGAGCGGGTTGGCGAGCCGGTGACTGCGGAAAAACCGGCGGACCGGAAGGTCTTTCCATGCACGACCATAATTCGAGAAAGGAATAAATCACTGGTTCGAACGTGGTCACGGTGCGTCGGGTGCTGTTCGAGTACCCAAACCCGTTGCTGACTAATCAGCTGGGAGTGAGCTTAGGAACCGGAGCTTTGCCGCGCAATCGGACGTGGAATGAGATCTTCGTAGGAAGTTGCCGGGATTCTTGCGGGCTTGAATACCGCAGCCTGCGGCAATTCCTACAGGTCAATTTGAAGGTCGTTTCGACTTTATCGCGAGCAGTCTCGCCCCCAAGTAGATCTTCGATCTCCACCGGGTAATCGCCTGGAAGCGTTGAATGTGTCGGCACCTACGGTGAACGACATCGTGCTCCAGCGTCGGGGTGTCAGTGCTGATATGGCTCTGAGGTTATCTATCTGTCTGAACACTACCCCGGAATTCTGGCTGAACCCCCACGCCAAAGCGTGGGGTTTTTATTCAAAATGCGTGAAGCATCTTCGCGGCTCTTTTCCACCAAGGCGCACTGATAGCAGGCCTTGAAGTCTCCTGATCAGGCAGCATCTGCGGCACATCCTGCAGCCGAATCCACGGCTGGTTGTTCCATTGCAGCAAGCTCAACGACATTTCCGGCCAATTGAGCAGGCTCAGTTGTGGGCGTTCGGTTGTGGTGGGGTGTTGGGCGTCTCGCAGGGCGGGGACGACTTCGTGGGTCAGCCATTCACGCAATGCTCGGTATTCGGGGCAGTAGTGGTAGACGAGCATGGCGTAGACACCGGATTCGCTGATCAGCAGGGTGTTTTCGATGTGGCCGTAGATGAGGGTTCTGGTGGTTTGGTATTGGTCGGGATCGAGTTTTCGGAGTTGGCGGTCGTTGAGGTAGATGCGTAGCAGTCGGCCCAGGTCGCGGGCGCTGAACCAGGGTTGGTTTTGTATTAGGAGGGCGTGGAGGTGGAGTTTGTGGCGGGTGAAGACGCGGGGGATTAGATAGTTATCGTCCATAGAGCAGTATCCAAGTTCGCTTGATAGATAACTGCCATTTATCGTCGCCAAACAATAAGGGTGGCAGCTGCATGCGGGTTGGCGAACCGGCCAAGCGAATACCGGCAGACCCTAAGGTCTCCCACACACAGCCGCCATAATTCAAATCGGGAGTGAACACCCGATATTGGATGATTGCACTGCATTGCTTGGTTCCAGGTCGCCAAACCCAGTGCTGAATGTTCAGCCGGGATGAGCTTAGGAACCGGGGCTTTGCGGCGCAATCGGACTGCGGTGTGATGTTTGTAGGACGTTGCTGGAATTGTTGCGGGGCTGAAGATCAAAAGATCGCAGCCTTCGGCAGCTCCTACAGGTGAAGCGGAAGGTCGTTCCGACCTTCAATCGCGAGCAAGCTCGCTCCCACAAGGGGACTGCATTTCACATCAGAATTTACTCGGTAGGCGGATTCAGCTTCGCTTCCATCTCCGCAACCTTCGTTTCAAGAGCCTCCAGCCGCGCCCGAGTGCGCGCCAATACAACCATCTGGCTGTCGAACTCTTCCCGACTCACCAGATCCAGTTTGCTGAAGCCGCTCTGCAGCAACATTTTGAACTGGCTTTCGATTTCAGCTTTCGGCAGGGGCGTGTCGCCGCTGAAGAGGCGGGAGGCGGTGCCGGTGAGGGCGTCGAGGAAATCTTTTGGCGCGAGCATGGGCAATGTCCTGGAAACAATGACGGGCAGTGTATCACGCAGTGTCTATAGTCATTTGCGCGGGCAGGGGGTGCACGCTTTTCGCGCATTGGGACGGACGGCGTTGCACCGTTGTTGTGCGTAACGTGCGGGGTCTTGTCGCGAAGTATCCACCATCCACCTGTAATGGCTTGAAAACAGTCAGTTTTGTGGAGATGGCAAGCTTTCTGCTTAGATGCTGGTGACCCATGCACTGATGCAGTCGCTGTGACGAATGCAGTGCGCCAAACGGAGCGCGGGGGAGTGTTTCGTGAGGAGCGGTTAGCTGGCGTCGGACGGGCAGGTAAGGCCGACGATGCGTTACAAAGCCAGGCACTGCGCTTAGACTTGAGACGGGTTTGTTTTCCTGGGGCAAGTCCACCAATTCGGGAGAGAGTTTTCATGAAGCTAGTCACTGCCATCATCAAGCCGTTCAAGCTGGACGACGTACGCGAGTCGCTGTCCGAGATCGGCGTGCAGGGCATTACCGTCACTGAAGTCAAAGGCTTTGGTCGGCAGAAGGGTCACACCGAGCTGTATCGCGGCGCGGAATACGTGGTCGATTTCCTGCCCAAGGTGAAGATCGACGTCGCCATCGACGACAAGGATCTGGACCGGGTAATCGAGGCCATCACCAAGGCTGCCAACACCGGCAAGATCGGTGACGGCAAGATCTTCGTGGTCAATCTGGAACAGGCGATTCGCATCCGTACCGGCGAAACCGATACCGACGCTATCTAAGCCGCCACAAACCCAACGCCCCAGGAGAAAACAATATGACTCTGCGTAAATTCGCAGGGCTAGGAGCCCTGTTGTCCCTCGTAATGCCCGGCCTGGCCATGGCGGCAGACGAAGTGGCGGCCCCAGTCCTCAACTCCGGCGATACCGCCTGGATGATGACCTCGACGGCCTTGGTGCTGTTCATGACCATTCCCGGCCTCGCGCTGTTCTACGGCGGCATGGTTCGGTCGAAAAACATTCTTTCCGTGATGATGCAGTGCTTCGCCATTACCGGTCTGATCAGCGTCCTGTGGGTCATTTATGGCTATAGCATCGCGTTCGACACCACGGGCATGGAGCAGGGCGTCGTCAACTTCAACTCGTTCGTCGGCGGCATGGGCAAAGCATTCCTCGCCGGCATCACGCCAGCCAGCCTGACCGGCCCTGCGGCACTGTTTCCCGAGGCGGTGTTCGTCACCTTCCAGATGACCTTCGCGATCATCACTCCGGCGTTGATCGTCGGTGCATTCGCCGAGCGGATGAAATTCTCCGCGATGCTGGTCTTCATGGGCATCTGGTTCACCCTGGTTTACGCACCGATTGCGCACATGGTCTGGTCCGGTAACGGCGGCCTGCTGTGGGACTGGGGCGTTCTGGACTTCGCCGGCGGCACCGTGGTGCACATCAACGCCGGTGTGGCCGGTCTGGTTGCCTGCCTGGTGCTGGGCAAGCGCAAAGGCTTCCCGACCACGCCGATGGCGCCGCACAACCTCGGTTACACCCTGATGGGCGCGGCCATGCTGTGGGTCGGCTGGTTCGGTTTCAACGCCGGTTCCGCCGCCGCGGCCAACGGCACCGCCGGCATGGCGATGCTGGTGACGCAAATTGCTACCGCCGCTGCTGCGTTGGGCTGGATGTTTGCCGAGTGGGTTACCCACGGCAAACCCAGCGCACTGGGTATCGCTTCGGGCGTGGTTGCCGGCCTGGTGGCAATCACTCCGGCAGCCGGCACCGTCGGCCCGATGGGCGCGCTGGTAATCGGTCTGGCGGCTGGCGTGGTGTGCTTCTTCTGCGCGACCACCCTCAAGCGCAAGCTCGGCTATGACGATTCCCTGGATGCCTTCGGCGTGCACGGTATCGGCGGTATCCTCGGCGCAATCCTGACCGGTGTGTTCGCTGCCCCGTCTCTGGGTGGCTTCGGCACCGTGACCGACATCGCTGCGCAAGTGTGGATTCAGTGCAAGGGCGTGGGCTTCACGGTGATCTACACCGCGATCGCCACGTTCATCATCCTCAAGGTGCTGGATGCGGTCATGGGGCTGCGCATCAACGAAGAAGAAGAAGCGGTCGGCATCGATCTGGCGCTTCACAACGAACGCGGCTACAACTTGTAAGCACGCACATAAAAAACTTGCCCGGCTTGCCGGGCATTTTTTTGTCTGGAATTTGTCATTGGAGGGCGAGCCGAAAGGTTTTTTCCTACAGGTTTTGCGATGTTTGCTTCGGGTGATTTCGTGCGGTCGAAGGCTTACAGGATTGAAGGAATATTAGGGCCTTTGTTTTTTCCCAGAGCGCGCTAGAATGCGCCCCGAACGTGCGGAGAACTGTATGTGGCAACAGACTCTGATTACCTTGCGGGCGAGGCCCCGGGGCTTTCATCTGGTAACGGACGAGTTACTCGCCGGCCTGCCTGAACTCAAGGCGTGTCGGGTCGGTCTGTTGCATTTGTGGCTGCAGCATACCTCGGCGTCGTTGACCATCAACGAGAACGCCGATCCGGCGGTACGTCGCGACTTCGAACGATTTTTCAATCGTCTGATCCCACAAGGAACAGACGGCTATGAGCATAACGACGAAGGCCTGGACGACCTCCCGGCGCACTTCAAGGCCAGCGTGCTTGGCTGTCAGCTCAGTTTGCCGATTTCGGCAGGCCGGTTGGCGTTGGGGACCTGGCAAGGCGTTTACCTGGGCGAGCACCGTGATCATGGCGGTGCCCGTAAAGTCCTCGCCACCGTGCACGGTGAAGGGGCATAACCGCTGGTCAGCAGCGGCTGTTGATTTTTTTCCGGCAGCCTTCGACAGAGGGCAAAGCTGGGCTATAACTAATCTGCTTTTCGCAAGTCATGAGGTAGAACATGAGCGACGATGATCTGGAAAACGACGACCTCGAAGTAGGCGACGACGACGAAACCGAAGAAGGTCTGGAAGCAGCGGCGGAAGACGTCGCTGAAGACGACGGCGGTGATGCGCCGGTTCCGACCGCCAAAGGCAAGGCCAAGGCAGCGGTATCTGTCGATGAGCTGCCGAGTGTCGAAGCCAAGAACAAGGAGCGCGACGCCTTGGCCAAGGCCATGGAAGAGTTCCTGGCGCGTGGCGGCAAGGTGCAGGAAGTGGAGGCCAATGTGGTCGCCGATCCGCCCAAGAAGCCTGACAACAAGTACGGCAGCCGGCCTATCTGAGCCCGCTTCGTGCTTGCTGAAAAAGCCCGCCGTCGCTGCGGGCTTTTTCATGCCTGAAGCAAAAATTTGAAACCTGTGGTGATCCCTGTGGGAGCGGGCTTGCCCGCGAAAGCGGTGTGTCAGTCGATATCAATGCTGACTGACACGGCCCCTTCGCGGGCAAGCCCGCTCCCACAGGTTTTTGTGTCAGGCCGACACAGAATTCCACCGCGCCAACAACGCCGGTAACTCGGTCAGACTGCCAATCTGCGCATCCGGCAGCCGGTCCGCTTCCCAGGCCTTGCCCGCCGGGTTGAACCAGATCGCCCGCAACCCGGCCTGCTGCGCCCCGGCAATGTCATCGCCCGGATGATCGCCAATATGCACCGCCGTTTCAGCGGTCGCGCCACCGCGCTGCAAGGCCTCCTGGAACAATCGTGCGTCGGGTTTAGCGATGCCGATGTCTTCGGCGCACAGCGCAAACTTGAAGTAATCCGCCAGGCCCAGTCGACGGACATCGGCGTTGCCGTTGGTGACCACGCCGAGGGTGTAATGGTTGGCCAATACTTCCAGGGTCGGTTGCACCTCCGGGAAGATTTCCAGCTGATGTCGGGCATGCAGAAACACTTCGAAACTCTGATCGGCCAAGTCCGACGCTTCAGCATGGGGATATCCGGCTTCTTCCAGGGCCTGGAACAACACGCGCCGGCGCAAGGCGCTGATGCGGTGCTTGAGGTTCGGCTCGATGCTCAGGATGCGTTCGCGTATGGCCCACAAATGCTCCACCGGCACTGCACCCAGGTTGGGCGCATGCTCGGTCAGCCATGCGCGCAATACGGCTTCGGCGCTGACGATCACCGGGGCGGTGTCCCACAGGGTGTCGTCGAGGTCGAAGGTGATCAACTGAATACTCATGAATCGTCGCCTTTCATGCGTTTAGCCCGTGGGTGGGCACTGTCGTAGACCGCTGCCAGATGCTGGAAGTCCAGGTGGGTGTAGATCTGCGTGGTCTTGATGTCCGAGTGGCCGAGCAGTTCCTGCACCGCCCGCAGATCCTGGGAGGATTCCAGCAAATGGCTGGCGAAGGAGTGCCGCAGCATGTGCGGGTGCAGGTTCTGCCCCAGTTCGCGCTCGCCGGCAGCCTTGACCCGCACCTGGATCGCCCGGGGACCGAGACGTCGACCTTGCTGGCTGACAAACACCGCATCGTCCGCCGGGTTGGCCATGGCCCGCAATGGCAGCCACTGCTCCAGAGCCTCGCGGGCCTTTTTACCCACCGGCAGCAGTCGGGTCTTGCTGCCCTTGCCTAGCACCTGGACCATGCCGTCCGCGAGGTCCAGTTGATCAAGATTGAGGCCGGTCAGTTCCGACAGGCGCAGCCCGGAGGAGTAGAAAAGTTCGAGAATCGCCTGATCCCTGCGTGCCAGAAAGTCATCCTCTACACCGCCTTCAAGCAGTTGCAACGCGCGGTCGGTATCGAGGGTTTTCGGCAGGCGGCGTTCGCCTTTCGGCGGCGCGAGACCATTGGCCGGATCGTGGTCGCACAGGCCTTCGCGGTTCAGGTAGTGATAGAGCCCGCGAACGGCCGACAGCAATCGCGCCAGGCTGCGGGACGATTGGCCCTGGGCGTGCAGGCGGGCAATCAGGCTGCGCAGGCGCTGGATGTCCAGCGCCGCCCAGCTGCCGATGTTCTGTTTGGCGCACCAGCCCAGCACTTTGTCGAGGTCGCGGCGATAGGCCGACAGCGTGTGCGGCGACACCTGCCGCTCACTGCGCAGGTGTTCGCAGTAAGCGTCCAGTTGTCGTTCCATGTTCAGCGTACCGAGCGCAGGGGGTTGTTGACCCGTGGCAGCACGCGACCCATGACTTCAGCGATGTAGCTCAGGAACAAGGTGCCCACCGAGCTTTTGTAGTGCTGCGGATCGCGGCTGGCGATGGCCAGGATGCCGTGGATGCCTTGGTGGCTGATGGCAACCACCGCGGTGGAACCGATCTGCTTGCGCTGTTCTTCGCCGAACAGGAAGTCCAGCTCATGTTCGCGCAGGCTGCCGCTGATGCTTTTTTCTTCCGAGAGCAAGCCGCCGATGGCCACTTGTGCTTCGGCGTGAGTGGCCCAGCGGCCGACCGGCATGGCGTTGTCACCAAGCAGAATGAGGCTGACGAAGGGCACCTGGAATTCCTGGCGCAGGCTGTCTTCGACGCACATCACCACGTCTTCCAGGCTGGCGGCATCCATCAGCGCCAGGATCAGGCGACGGGTCTTGTCGAAGAGACGATCGTTGTCGCGGGCTACGTCCATCAGGTGCGACAGGCGATGACGCAACTCGATGTTGCGGTCACGCAGGATGGTCATCTGACGCTCGACCAGCGACACGGTGTCGCCGCGCCGATGGGGAATACGCAGGGACGGGAGCAGTTCTTCGTGCTCGACGAAGAAGTCCGGATGAGCCTCCAGGTACGCGGCTACAGCCGCCGCCTCCAGGCTTTCGGCCGGTGATTCGTCAGCTTGTCGTGCGGGTACCTGAGGCTTGTCGGTCATGGATTTCGCTCACTCAAAGACGCACTTGTCCTTCATATACGCGCACTGCCGGGCCGGTCATCATCACCGGTTGGCCAGGGCCTGCCCATTCGATGGACAGGCGCCCGCCAGGCAGGTCGATCAATAGCGGCGAATCCATCCACCCCTGGCTGATCGCGGCCACTGCGGCGGCACAGGCGCCGGTTCCGCAAGCCTGGGTTTCCCCGGTTCCGCGTTCCCAGACGCGCAACTGTGCGCGGCTCCGGTCGATGACCTGGAGAAAACCGACATTGACCCGTGCCGGGAAGCGCGGGTGATGTTCGATTTTCGGCCCCAGTTCATGCACCGGCGCATTGTTGATGTCGCTGACCCGCACCACGGCATGGGGGTTGCCCATGGATACCGCAGCCAGTTCGACCGGGGTGCCGTCGACGTCGACCTGATAACTCTTGGCCTGCTCCGTTGCCTGGAACGGAATATCCGCTGGCACCAGGCGCGGCGCGCCCATGTTGACGCTGATCTGGCCATCGTTGCGGATGTCCAGTTCGATGATGCCGCTTTTGGTCTCGACGCGAATCTGCCGCTTGGCGGTCAAGCGCTTGTCGAGCACGAAGCGGGCGAAGCAGCGCGCACCGTTGCCGCACTGTTCCACTTCGGAGCCGTCAGCGTTGAAGATCCGGTAGCGGAAGTCCACGTCCGGATTGCTCGGTGCCTCGACGATCAGTAACTGGTCGAAACCGACGCCGGTGTGCCGGTCGCCCCATTGTTTGGCGTGCTTGGGCAGAATGTGCGCGTGCTGGCTGACCAGGTCGAGGACCATGAAGTCATTACCCAGGCCGTGCATTTTGGTAAAACGCAGCAGCATGGTTTTACTCCGGCAGCAGGCTTTCGCCAGCAAACAACTCGGCTACCGTCTCACGGCGACGCACTTCAAATGCCTGATCACCGTCCACCAACACTTCAGCGGTGCGGCCGCGGGTGTTGTAGTTGGAACTCATGACAAACCCGTAGGCACCGGCCGAATGCACGGCCAGCAGGTCGCCTTCCTCCAGCGCCAGTTGACGGTCCTTGGCCAGGAAGTCGCCGGTCTCGCAGATCGGGCCGACGATGTCGTAGGCGCGGGCGGCGGATTGACGCGGGCGCACGGCCGTGACGTCCATCCAGGCCTGGTACAGCGCCGGGCGGATCAGGTCGTTCATGGCGGCGTCGACGATGGCGAAGTCTTTGTGCTCGGTGTGCTTGAGGTATTCGACCTGGGTCAGCAATACACCGGCGTTGGCCACGATGAAGCGGCCCGGTTCGAACACCAGCGCCAGGTCACGACCGTCGAGGCGTTCGCGCACGGCCTTGATGTAGTCGCCAGCCAATGGCGG